>CAYSOZ010000006.1:0-18287 GCA_964432815.1 uncultured Candidatus Bathyarchaeia archaeon | reverse complement strand
TGTCTTTTAAAATTTATGCCAAGTCCACGTTCGCAATTTCTCGCAATATAATATTATTGGTTTTGAAGCGATGCATGATTGTTTTGCGATTACTACGTGAGGTTTATGTTCAACCGTCGATGATAATCTAAGTTAAAAAAGAGGATCTGCCCGAAAAATGATCGATAAAAAGGAAACAATCACAATGTTGCACGGCGCAGGAGGCTCCGTCATGCACAATCTCGTCCAAAACTACATTGCGAAGTTTTTCAGAGAATTGAACATAGATGCCGAGGTGCCTCTTGAAGCAATGGATGACGCCGCGGTTGTCGATGGAATTGTCTTTAAAAGCGATTCACATGCGGTGAAACCCATATTCTTCCCTGGCGGGGACATAGGACGCATGTCGATTTCTGGAACTGTAAACGACATTGCAGCATTAGGCGCCGAACCTTTTGCCCTGGCATGCGGCTTCATTTTGGAAGAAGGGTTAGCGATTTCTGATCTAGAACGGATATTGAAAAGCATGCAGCAAACCTGCGTGGAAGCAAACGTTGGAATAGTAACCGGCGACACCAAAGTGGTTGAAAGGGGAAGTCTAGGCGGATGCGTTATGAATATTTCTGGAATGGGCAGGAGAACCGTAGCACTGGAAAACAACTTGAATATAGTGAAGAAATATCGAAGCGATTTCAAATCTCGTTGGATTCTCGATTCCAACTTGGCTCCCGATGACAAAGTTATCTTAACGGGAACCATAGGCGATCATGGTTTGGCTGTGCTTTCTGCCCAGCAAGGACTGAGCTTCGGGAGTGAGATAAAGTCCGATGTCAAACCGCTAAATAGGCTAATCCAGAGACTTTTGGGCGAGATCGGCGGAGTCACAACCATGAAAGACCCTACGCGTGGTGGGATAGCAGATGCTCTGAACGAATTCAGCGAAAAGTCACAAACAGGGATACTTATTCACGAAGATAAAATCCCGATAAGAGAAGATGTGGTTGCAGCTTCTGAAATGTTGGGCTTGGATCCACTTGAAATCGGTAACGAAGGAAAAATGTTAATCGGTACAGTACCAGACAAGGCTCTGCAAGTTCGGAATTGGCTGAAGCAGACCGAGGAAGGTAAGGAGGCTGAGATCATCGGCGAAGTAACGAGAGAGTTCAAAGGCGTAGCTATGCAGACGGTTGTGGGAGGCAAACGAATAATCAGTAGACCCGTGGGCGACCCGATCCCGAGGATATGCTAGGCGTGCATCAATTCTTCTCTTGAAAAAAGCTTAAATTCCACTTGTTTTTGCCCAAACCCTGCAGGTACCTTCGCTGCTAACCATACACGCCCCTATCGGTTTATCCGGCGTGCAGGCTTTCATAAACATTGGACACTCTGCTGGTTTTATCTTTCCGATAATTACTAAATGACACTCGCAACCGAGAAGAATATCCCTACCCTGAGCAATGTTAACATCATACTTTGCGCGAGCATCAAAGGCAGCGAACTCTTCACGAAGCTTCAAAGCAGAATCAGGTAGTCTGCCGATTCCCCGCCAATTTCCACCAACGACCTTGAAAGTCTTGGTCATTATTTCCAATGCCCTGGTGTTTCCTTCCCATTTCACAACGCGCGAATATTCGTTTTCCAAACGGGCAGCCCTCTCTCTGTGTTGTTTGAGAAGCAAAAGTATCGCCATCAAGACATCTGTCGGTTCAAAACCAGCCACAACTGTCGGCATATTATAGACTCGGGCAAAAAGTTCGTACGGTTTCAAGCCAATGATTGCGCTGACGTGACCAGGGGCAATGAAACCGCTAATGTGCAAATCCCCGATTCCGAGCAATAGTTCCATGGCAGGAGGTATGAGCCGGTGCGAAATCAGGAGACTAAAATTATTAGGAGGCATCCCGAGGACTTCGACCGCCGTTGATGGGGCTGTGGTTTCGAAACCGACGGCGAAGAAAGTGAATTCCTTGTCTCGCTCTTTCTCAGCCATTTTGACTGCATCTGAAATGCTGTAGACAACGCGCACGTCCGCGCCGTTCGCTTTAGCTTCCAACAAGCTCGCATCGCTTCCTGGCACGCGGAGCACATCTCCAAAACACGTTATCACAACACCTTTCTGTGCCAGTTCCACAGCTTCATCGATTTCAGCCGCAGGCACTATGCAGACCGGACACCCGGGACCGGCTATCACCTCAACATTCTCGGGTAAAAGGCTACGCAGCCCATAATGGGTTATCGTCCATTCATGAGTTCCGCAAATATGGCAGAGTTTAACTTTGCCTTCTTTAGGCGCTAGTTTCTGGATCTGATGTGATATACTCTTTGCCAGCTGGGGGTCACGGAAACTGAGTTTCCCAATCATTCCCGCTCAACTCAATTACTGCTTTCCAGCGGCAATGATCTCGTCCCATAGACGCAGAGTCTCGATAGCTTCGTCTTCATCAACTGTTTGTATGGCATAGCCTGCATGCACTAAAACGTAGTCTCCTACTTTCGCTTCCACAAGAGTAATATTGACATCTCGTAGGACACCTTCTCCAAAGTCCACTTGAGCATTGCTACCGTCTACGTTTACTACCCGTGCTGGGATCGCCAAACACATGCTTGATCAATAATAAACGGAAATAAACCGCGATAAAAAGCGTATGGTCTAAAAAGACCAAAATCCACCCATAACAG
The DNA here is from genome assembly GCA_964432815.1 of uncultured Candidatus Bathyarchaeia archaeon. Taxonomy (GTDB): domain Archaea; phylum Thermoproteota; class Bathyarchaeia; order Bathyarchaeales; family Bathycorpusculaceae; genus A05DMB-2. Next base: position 15,629 of record CAYSOZ010000006.1, on the reverse strand, counting down.
CCTGCCCAAACGAAATACCACCGTCGCCAGGCGGAACAGCCTCGTGAACAAGAAAACGCAAACCAGCCGTCTCCACATTCTCTCGGATAATTCTGGACAGGATTTCATTGCAAGCTGCGCCGCCTGAAAACCCAACGGTATTAACGTCAGTTTCAAGCGCTTTCTCAACAGCCAATGAAGCCAAGCCTTTAGCCAAGTAATCATGAGCAGAGTAAGCCATATCAGCCACGGAAGCCCTTCCAGTATTCTCAAGAATTGCCTGAAGCATCGGTGTTGTTTCTAACACATTGTCTTTAATTATCGGCGTTAGACCCAATACATCTTTGCCGTTAATCGCTGCAGATTCCAATTTCATTGCCGGCTCACCCTCATAACTACGCTCGTAGCAAAGCCCTAAGACAGCAGCGACCGCGTCAAGGACTCTGCCGCAGCTTGTGGTTTCAGGGATGCTTGTTCCCCTTTGGAGTTGGTCAAGAATTAGTCGGGCTTCAATTTTTCCATGAGGTAGGTGAACACTGTTCTGCATTAGCCAAGTCTCAACGTTTGCTTTCTTGTTAAGCATTGCTGCGGCAACTCTAAGAGGAAAACGTGTAGCAATGTCTCCGCCAAGTAAAGACTGCTTTTCAAGGTGGGCTAATCGTTTGAACTCGGGTGATTCGCGAGTACATGATAGTATTTCGCCCCCCCATGAACTGCCGTCAGTTCCATAGCCATAGCCGTCGCAGACTATACCTACAATCTCGTCTAAGGCGTGTTCCACCATCAACGCCGCTACATGCGCGTAATGGTGCTGGACATGGACGAGCTCCCATCCATTCTCTTCAGAAAGTTCGGTCGCAAGGGCTGTCGTGACGAATCTTGGGTGTAGGTCACACGTTATGGCTTCCACCCGGCTATTAGTCAGTTTCACGAGGTGGTTCGTCGCTTCTCTGAGAAAATCTTTAGTTTCTACGTTTTCTACATCACCAATATGTTGACTGATGAACGCTTTGTCACCAAGCAAGACGCACGAGGTGTTGTTGAGTTCACCACCCAAGCCTATGACACATCTCCCCGCTTTTTCTTTGAGCATTACTGGTGCTGGCGCGTAGCCTCTGCTTCTTCTAAGAAAAGCCAAATGACTGCCGTTTACTCGGAGGACCGAATCGTCGCAGCGATGAGCGATTTTGCGGTTGTGAAAAAGGAAATAATCCACTGTGTCACGCAAAATTCTCAAAGCTTCGTTGTTGTCGTTTATTATAGGTTGGTTAGGCGGGTTAGCGCTCGTCATTACAAACGCCGCATCGTCTACTTCGTCGAAGAGCATGTAGTGCATCGCAGTGTAGGGCAGCATAACACCTATGTTGTGCAGGTCAGGAGCCACCAATGGTGATAGACTGTAATTTCTCTTCTTTTTGAGCAACACTATGGGGCGAGTGGGAGAATTGAGTATTGTTTCTTCCATTGGTGTCACTTCTGCGAAGGTTCTTGCTGCTTCCACGTTCTTAGCCATCATAGCGAAAGGCTTTCCGCTTCTGTGTTTTGTTTTTCGGAGTATTTGGAGCGTTGTGTCGCTCACAGACGAGGCGGCGATGTGGAAACCCCCGTAGCCCTTGACGGCTAGAAGATAACCTTTTGAAAGAAGGCGCCCTGCTTCCTGTACAGGGGCGTCTTGCGTTAGACAATCACCGCTTCTTTTCGTCAAATAAGCTTGGGGGCCACATTCCGGGCATGCAATTGTCTGCGCGTGAAAGCGCCTGTTCATCGGGTCATCGTATTCTTTTTGACAGTAGCCACAAAGTGGAAATCTGCGCATTGTCGTGTTGCCGCGGTCGTATGGCAAGTGCTCGATTATCGTGAATCGGGGTCCGCAATTAGTGCACGTGATGAAGAAATATCCGTATCTTGGGTCTTTTGGATCTCTCAATTCATCAAGACATTGGCTGCATATGGCTATATCTGGCGGTATGACAGACCCAGAATGACGAGTCTGCTTGGAACTTTTCATGATTATGAATTCCGTGCATTCGTTCTCACCTGAGATGCTCTGGAAGGTCAGATTGTAGATTTGAGCAAACGGCGGTTTCTTCTCTCGGATGTCTCGCAAGAAACTTCGTATATCTTGTTCGACCCCTTCTGCCAAGATTTCAACACTCGCGTCGGTTCTATTACGCACGTAACCCTTCAAGTTGTTCTTCACTGCGATGCGATAGACGAAGGGGCGGAACCCCACACCCTGAACGATGCCTGTTACCTCAACTTTGATGCGCACAATTCAGCCTTCTTGAGACAGAGAAATGACACTTCTCTTATACGTTTCGAAGCATCTTTTGCAGATTCAAGCCTACACTGTACTGATAAACAGAATGCGGTATCATTGTTACCTTCGTTCTTAGCCGAATTAAGAGCGTCTTTGTGCCAAGAAATTAGCTACCAAAACATCAAACTGAAAAACAAGTCATTAGGTGGGATTTGGATGACCAGCATCGAACAGTCTTATTTCTTCATCTTTAAGGACCCGTCGAAGTACTTTGCCTGCAGAACTAAGCGGCAACTCTTTTCTAAACTCTACTTCCTGGATATTCTTAAATGAGGCCAGTTTTTCTCTGACAAACTCCATAAGTTCCAATTCGGTGGCACTTTCATTATCTTTCAGTACAATGAAAGCCTTCGGAACTTCCCCCCAGATTGTGTCTGGCTTGCCGATCACTGCGCAAAGCTTCACAGCTTGATGTTCGTAAAGCACATCTTCTATTTCGCGTGGATATACGCTATAGTCTTTGAATTTGATCAGGTCTTTCTTCCGATCGGTTATATAGAAGTAGCCATCTTCATCCATTCTTCCTAAGTCGCCTGTTAAGAGCCACCCATCTCGGAGGACAAGTTCGGTTTCACCTGGATTCTTCCAATACCCCTTCATCACTTGTGGGCCCTTGACGGCAAGCTCTCCTATTAAACCTGACTGAAGCGTTCTTACTCCGCTTTCCACATCAACTATTCGAGCATCAGTATCTGGGAGAGGCAAACCAATAGAACCAGCTTTCACTTTCTTCATCGTTCTGTCCACGGGGCTACAGTGTGTAACCGGCGACGCTTCAGTCAAACCGTAACCTTCAGCTAGAAAACCTCCTGCAATCTCCATAAACCGCATCTGAACGTGAGGTGGCAGAGCGGATGCTCCTGAGATGCAAACGCGGATACTTGCTAAGTCATACTGGCCTATGTTGTGGTTGGCAAGCAGTAACGAGTACATGGTGGGGACGCCGCAAAACACTGTGACTTTGTGTTGTTGAATCTTCTCCAAGGCTATCAGTGGATCGAAACGAGGGAGCAGCACAATCTTTGCCGCCAAGTTGATGGGTACGTTCATACTCGTGGTCATCCCGTAAATGTGAAATAGAGGTAAAGCAGTCAGGAAAGTCTCATCTCCAACCGTACCTTTTATCCAAGCACTGAAAGCAAGCGTGTTTGAAACCAAATTTGCGTGTGTTAACATAGCTCCTTTGGCTCTGCCTGTGGTTCCACCTGTGTACTGAAGGGCTGCCAAATCCTCTTCTGCATTAACCGCTATTTTCGGAGGCTTTGCTTCTGCATTCCTCTCGAGCAGCTCTTGGAAGGAATAGACTGGAGCATTAAGTTCGGGTGCGCTTGAGTGAACGGTTGGTTGAGAAGCGTACTCGTATAGTCCTGTGACGACAATTCTCTTCAGGCTGGTTCGTGGCCATACCTTCCTCACGATTGGGTAAAGCGAGTCCAAGGTCACTATCGTGGCAGCTTCTGAATCGTTCAATTGGTGTTCGATTTCCCGCTCTTTGAGCAAAGGGGTTATAGCGGTAACAACGGCACCTATTTTGAGAGTGGCAAAATAAGTTATCACAAACTGAGGAACATTAGGCAGAAAAACTGCGACCCGATCGTTTTTTTTCACACCAAAGGCTATGAGCGCTGCAGCGAATTCGTCAGAAAACAAATTCAAGTCTTGAAAAGTAATTTCCCGGTCAGAAAAAGCTATTGCCACCTTTTCAGGGTAACTTTTTGAGGTTCTTTCAAGAATTTCGTGCAACGCAACCCGAGTTTTGATGCTTTTGGGAACGTCTTCAGGCCATGCACTGAACCAAGGTCTATTTTCCGCAATCATGAGCGACAATACTCTCATCACTATACCGTCGCAGAGGTAATAACACTTTTCAAGAGTCGATTCAAAAATTCCTTTAGAAGAAAAACAGGTTTATCAAGTAAAGCAACCCTAGATGGAGAGGATAGTAAATGTAGAAAGCATATTTTCTCAACAAATAGTACTTGCTGTCTCCGCGAATGAGTATTTCCCTCTTCAAAAAGCCTCTTTCATGTAGAAGTAGTAGCGGCAGGGCAAGAAGAGAAAACATTTGATTGGATGGAAATACTGAAAGGTTCACAGCCACAAGGGACAGAATGCCAAGCATAGGCTTAATTCTGAGAAGCTTCATGCAACACACTGTGAGTATTACATAGAAACTCCCTTCCATGTTCAAAATAATTGAAAAAAGGAGCGCAAATGGAAGGACCAAGAAGAAAGACTGAATTGACTTCTTGTTTAGCAGATACAGAGCCAGAGCGCTTAGACATAATGGAAATAGAATATTGAGTTGTTCAAATGGTTGCATTTTGAATGCAAGAAAGTATGGAACTTGAGAAATGAGAGCAAAGAAGAATAGGGTCATGAGGTATCTTGCTGGTTTCTTCGTGTCTTCAATTCCCAATGTTATGAGATAGGCGAATAAGGGGAAGGCGACTCTGCCCACGATACGAAGAAGAGAGAAGTCCGGATACAAAATAGCACCAACGTGGTCAACTGTCATGATTGCAATAGCCGCTAGTTTCAGAATTTCTCGGCCAATGTCGAATGTTCTTACCATCGAGACCGCTACCTCAAAAATACCACGTTGCTGATAAAGGCTTCATCTTCTTGGGCAAATAAAAGGGAAGTCACTTCGGAAACGAAACTAAATTCCAAAAACTCCAATGAGAACAGTGCTGAATTGAACGCATTAGCTTCTGATCGAAGATGCCTCTCTCCAAAACCATTTGGAATCAAAGCCCGGAGAGACTTAGGAGAAGATCAGGGACCATTTCCCAGTTGCCAACTTGACCAATCATTCAGGAGATCAAGTTGCCCAGAGGCCTCGAGTAAACGACACGCATTTGGAAAATACCGTTCAATCTCCGATGATCATCTTATGCACGCTCATGCTGATTGTTTAAAATCCGAGTGCATATTCTTTTACAAAAACATGTCTAATCTCGATGTTCCAATGTATGTTTTCTATTTGAACACCATGGAAAGTTATTTATTCGCCATCATGAGAAAACATAAACGCGTAACATCACGGAGGAAATAGCAATTGGCTAAATGTCCAAAATGTGGAACTGAGGTTTCGAAGCCTAAAAAGACATGGAAAATGGCTGGACGACCAGACAAACAAGGCAAACGAATGCAATTGGAAATCGGGCTTTATGAATGCCCCAAAGGTCATGCTAACGCTACATTCCGAGAAGTGCTAAGCAAAAAGAAGATCTAAAGCTGACAATCACGAAATATTCCAAACCACAATTACGAAAGGTTTAAGGCCGACCCTTTAAACTCTCATTTTTCCTTTTTTTCAAAGCGCTAGGTTTTAAAACATCAATCGCTTTATGAACAACAATACTTCAATTTGAGAAGGCGCGTCTTTGACTGGAACCTTCAAGAGACTTTGGAAGAACGAGTATTTCCAAACGGTCGTTGTTATTGGCCTCATCGTTCTAGTGGTCTTCGGGTTCTGGTATGGTTCACAACTTGCCCTGAATACACCTTATCCAGCGTTGGCGGTCGTAACTGGGAGTATGTGTATTCCATACGATGGAGCTTGTGAGGGCTTTTCTGACATCTTCGAACGCACACTCCACGTTGGAGATTTGATAGTCGTTCAAGGGGTGAACCCTGAAGATCTCAACCCTAGCTACCCTAATAGTGATATAATCGTTTTTCACAGACCCAATAACCCAGACGAGCTTATTGTACACCGAATAGCGGCCGAAAAAATTGTTGATGGCGAGCTTTACTTCAATACGAAAGGCGATGGAAACCCGATCAACAGGTGGCCAAATCCAATAAGCGAGACTGAATATGACCCATGGGGTTTAGTCTCCGCGGATCAGGTCGTAGGCAAGGTGGTCATGCGTATTCCTTATTTGGGACACATTGTGCTTTTCATGCGCAACTCTTTGGGGTTGCCCTTGGTTATAGCGCTCATTGTACTCTTGGTTGCGGTTGAATTTATTCTGCCCTTGTACAAAAGGAAAAAACCCGATCAAAGGACCGAAGCCCAACACCAAAGCGTGAACACGTATGAGAATATCGCTGATCCAAGAGATGACCATAAAATTCACCATCAGGATTCAGAGCAAGCCAATTCTTGTCCTAATTGTTACCATCCATTAACATTCATAAAAGAAAGCGAGAAATGGTTCTGCTTCACTTGTAAAGAATACATTTCCCTGGATAAGACAAGTCACAAGAATGCAAGCACTTGAAACCCTGGAACCGGAGAAAACCACTCCAACCATTAAGGATCCAGGTAAAGAAACATAGTGCAAGAACTCGATCAAATCAAAGTTCAAAGCACTTAGTCAAATAGGCATGCGAACGCAGTTCTGTCTGAACCTAAAATAGTATCTTCGAAAATTGCTAAATTAGGAATTTTTCCAAGCCTTTTGGAGACAACAAGCATGGAGAAAAGCAATGAAAAAGGCACTCTAATGATTGAAAGAGACATAATCATAAACATAGGTGAGTTTATAAAGCAACCCTCTTTCATAAAAGGTATTTAAGTGCAATTAAGTGGGAAGGAATTGCATGCCAAAGGTAAAAGCTGTAATTAATATCGAAAACGTTGTTGCTTCTGCAACCCTAAATCAGAAGGTTGATCTGAACGCTGTTGTGAAAGGATACCCAGGCGTAGAATATCGCCCTGAGCAGTTCCCCGGTTTAGTTTTCAGGCTCAAGAGACCAAAGACAGCCACCTTAATTTTCAACTCAGGAAAAATGGTGTGCACAGGCGCGAAATCCGAAAAGGAGTCGCGCAGAGCCGTTATGAAAGTCGTCAAAGAGCTAAAAAAAGGGGGAATAATAATCATTAGCAAACCCGAACTGAAAATTCAAAACATAGTGGCTTCAGCTGGACTAGGCGGGATGATAGACTTGGAAAAAGCAGCATACACACTTGGAAGAACAATGTATGAACCTGAACAATTTCCAGGTCTTATCTACAGAATGGAAGAACCGAAAGTTGTGATTCTGCTGTTTGCAAGTGGAAAACTGGTCTGCACAGGCGCCAAGAAAGAACAGGATGTTTATGATGCGGTGGAGAAGCTTCACACACTCTTGGAGGAAAAGAGCCTAATTTTCTACGATTAGGCAGCTCCGCTTTTGTATCTATTTCTTAATTTGTTTCAGGATTGTCTTGCGGCTTTCCTCATCTATTGCCTCAATTTCGAAAAGTGTGTTAGCAACTTCGCTCATTTTCAGTAATGAGAAAAGTCTTATGCCGTTCTTTTCCAGCTTTTCCTTTCCGCCTTCCTCTCTGTCTAAGAGCGCTATGGCTTCTTTCACTATCCCACCTTCGGCCCTCACAGCTTTTGCAGCTCTATTCAAGGTTAAGCCAGTCGTGACTAAATCGTCGACGAGGAGGACACGATCTCCAGAGCTAAGTATGCCTTCCACCCGTCTCTTTCTCCCGTGGAGCCTAACGCCCTTGCGAACGTATAGAAAAGGTTTTCCTAAATTGTAAGCTATTTGGGATGCGAAAGGTATTCCCGCAAGAGGCACGCCCGCGACGCGATCGAAGCTTTTCAGTCCTATGTTGTGAGTTATCTGCTCTGCGTAGAAGTCGCATATTTGTCTGAAAGCACCTGGAAAACTGGGCACAACGCGCAGGTCTATGTAGTAGGGGCTGGCTTTCCCGCTGGTGAGTTTGAAGACACCGAATTTCAGCGCATCAATTTTGTGAAGAATCTTAGCCATTTCCATTTTCTTTGTTTCGTCGGTTTTTGTGGCCATGTAAGTCACTTCCTCCTTGCAACTTGATAGATCTTATTTTGTTCCGGAATCAAGCAGGAAGTTCTCGGCATTTCTCTCTTAATGATATTCGCGAACTCTCTCTGATAAACGTTTGAGTTCGTATGATATGGAACAGCCACCTGCGGTTTAGTCAAGCGTGCGATTTCGAACCCAGTCTGCGGCGTGGCTCCCGGAGCTATACCTACAGTACAGAAAACCACATCGAATTTTTCCCTTTCCCCGATAGCGACCAATTCAGGGAAAGGAAGACTGTCTGCAGTATGATATATTTTCACTCCGTCTTCGCTTGTGATTATGTAGGTAACAGGCGAGGACGCCGGATGATTACATTTTTCTGCTTTAACTGCAACTTCACCTATTTTCATTTCGTCGCCTGGTCGAACCTGTTTCAATTTATCCGCTGGAATGGAATGCTGTAAACCCTTTGTTGAGGTTGGGTCCGCTATGATAACGCATTCTGTAGTCTTTTGGATATTGGCAATTAATCTTTGGTCCAAATGGTCATAATGCTCATGCGTTATCAAGATTGCATCTGCGTCTGGAAAACTGCGAGGTTTCACATCTACGGGATCAACGATTATGGTTTTAGATGGAGTTTTGATGAGTACTCCTGCATAATGATTGAACCACACAAAAAGTACAGTATTATTCTCAGGGGTTTGTTCTATTGCCATAATTCAAAGCCTCACTGCAACTATTAATATGTGCCAAGTTTTAAAGCAGTTGCGCTGCGAATAACAATTCTCGTCAAGAATGCTTGTGGTACTTTCCGAGTGGCTCGGGCTTAGTTCTCACCAACTGCGCAGTACGACCATTGTATTAGTTTTCATTATTCCGTCTACGCGGCGGATCTTCTCTATGCACTCGTTGACTTCTGTCACGTTCATACCGCTGATTACAGCTACTATGTCGTATTGACCTGCGACTTCATATGTGGTCTCTACATTGGGAATAGCTCTTATTCGTTCAGAGACAACCTGCGTAGGATAAGACGGGTTAGTTGCCAACAACGTTATAGCCTCGGCACCTTCAGCCACACCAATCTTGACTGTAAATTTCCTTATGACACCTGAGTCGGCGAGCATTCTAATCCTCTTCCTAACGGCGCCTTCCGACAATCCGACTTTATCGCCAATATAGCCGTAACCTGCTCGTCCGTCATCTTTTAGAATACGCAATATCTGTTTGTCTTTGCTGTCCATTTGCTTCCCTGCTTGTTGTTATTTTGCGAAAAAATTTAACGATTTCGGAAGACCCTTTGGAACGTTGGCACAAATTGTTACGCTATATTCATTACCCCCCCTGTTTTTCGAAGAATGCTCATGAATCACTTAACTTTTCTTGTACCAAATGGAACATCTACGGCTATGTGTGTAACAAACAAGTCGCAACGTTTAAGAGAAAGACGCGTTAATGAAAGAGACATTTCCGACAAGAAAAAGTGGTAACAAATGATTAAGCCAAATGCAACGTTGGGATCCCAAGAGGTGAAGATAATGAACAAAGCTAAATGTCCCGACTGCGACGCCGAACTTCGTGTACCGGCAGACACTGAAAAGGGAGAAATCCTAAGCTGTCCAGGCTGCGGACTTGAACTCGAAGTCAAGCAGGTAAACGGCGGGTGCATCGACCTTCAAGAATTAACCATAGAAGGAGAAGACTGGGGCGAATAGCCGTTATGTTCTTCTATGTTATATAATGAAGCCAAAGATTCCAAAGTCTTACTTTCTGCAGGATGAATGAAGAATGAGCATCGCCCTTCTCTATGAACGTTCGGAAGCCGACGAAATGGGTTTGAAACTGACTGCAGAAACACTAGGTATAGATCTAACGTTTATTCCATTCCGAAAAATTGCTTTTTCGATCGGCAAAAAGGGGTTCAATGCCAGAACCAAAGGTAGAGACTATTCCAGCATAATCAAAAACACTGCGGTTGTTCTGAACCGGGCGCAGAGTAAAAATCGCAGAATTATGGCAGCATATCTGATGGAAGCGCTCGACAAAGAAACACTGAACAGCAGCCAAATAGAATTCATATGCTTCAGCAAATTCAGGACTCTGCTGCATTTCTGGATAGAGGGCATTCCTATCCCCAAAACAGTCTTTGTCCCCTGCGACTCGAACGACGTCACCAAAAGCGGGAGAACAATACATAATGAAGCAGACATAGCAGACCTACTTCAAGAGGAAATCGACCTTGAGAAAGGGATAGTCATCAAACCTGACGCAGGCACTCATGGAAAACAGATACTACTATCCAAAAACCGCCAAGATATCATCACCAACATCAGCGAAACAAAAGCTTCAATAATAAATCCGGTAGGTGTAGTGGCCCAAGAATTCATTCAAAAATGGTTTTATGACTTAAGAATAATAGTTTACAAAGAGAAAAGAAAAGCACCTGTCTGCCATCCTGTAGCTTTAGCAAGGGCAGGTTTCAAAGACTTTCGGACCAATACTTATCTCGGCAATCTGGTTTTCGACTCAAAATTGCCACTCTACGTCAGAGAAATGGCGGTGAAATGCGGAAAAGCTCTTGGCAAAGAAAATGAAGCATGGGTTTTCGCTCTTGACGCAATGACGGAGTGCGGCGAGGACAAAACTTTAGACAGCGAGTACATAAAATCAGAACTTGATAAGGCAAACTTGGCTTTTGAAGGACCTAGAAGAGTCAAGGCAGATGAAACGCGGTTGCGTGACTTCCCGACATGGAATAAGAAGTTGGAAGCTGCCTTTCACGACTACATGAGGACAGAACCTTACAAAAACGTTAAAAGTATAATCGAGGAAAGCGTGAAAAAGAACAAATATCGAATAGTGTTTCACGAAGCGAATTCCTGCCCAGAATTCTGGGAGCACACTCGAATAATCGCAGGAATCAATGTAGCAGTTCCACTCTTAGAAGGCGCTCTAAGCCTTATCTAATAAAAGTAATATTAGGTGAAAAAATTGTTGAGAATCGGAATAGTCGGCGGGACAGGCTACGTGGGAAGCGAGATCCTACGTTTGCTTCTACTTCATCCGCAGGTGGAAATAACTATGGTCACATCTCGCCAGAATGCGGGAGAATACGTTTTCAATGTCCACCCTAACCTGCGTGGACTTACTCAGATGAAGTTCGTCCCTCTGAATATTGCTGAGCTTCAAAAAAATTGTGACGTCGTGTTCACTGCGACGCCGCATGGCGGATCAGTGAAGCTCGTCCCCGAACTCTTGGAAGTAGGGTTGAAAGTCATCGACATGAGCGCGGATTTTCGCCTCAAAAACCCTTCTGACTACGACAAATGGTACGGGTGGAACCACACAAGCCCACAATTGCTCAAGGAAGCAGTATATGGCTTGCCTGAGATTCACAGAGAAGAAATAAAGAAAACAAGACTCGTCGCTTGTCCAGGATGTATGGCAACCGCCACAATACTCCCTTTGGTCCCCTTTGTGAAAGAAGGCTTGATTGAAATGAACCGCGTAATCGCTGATTTGAAGGTTGGCTCTTCAGGGGCAGGAAGCAAACCCACAACTGCTTCGCATCACCCTGAACGTTTCGGAGGAGTCAGACCCTATAAGGTAGCAGGACACCGGCACATAGCAGAAATTGAACAGGAATTAAACATTCTGTCAAGCGAACGTGTTACTGTGGCGTTCACACCTCATGCCGTTAACATGGTGCGTGGCATACTCTGCACAATTCACGTTTTCCCGAACAAACCCCTAACTGCCAAAGATATCTGGAAAACGCTTCGTTCACAATACCAAAACGAACCCTTCATACGCTTTGTAAAGTACCAAAAAGGCACCTACCAACTTCCTGATCCAAAAGTCACGCTAGGCACAAACTACTGCGACATAGGTTTTGAATTGGACCCGCATGCAAATAGACTTCTACTCTTCTCAGCAATCGACAACATGGTCAAAGGCGCGTCGGGTCAAGGAGTCCAATGCCTAAACCTTATGATGGGCATAGATGAAACCACTGCCTTGAAAAGCACGGGTTTCCACCCGATGTGATAAGCCATGTTGTACGTTGTAAAAATCGGCGGTAGCATACTCAAAACAGGCGCCTCATTCGACCTAGTCACAGACCTAAAGGAGTTAGCGAAAGAGAATCGCATAGTCTTAGTCCACGGAGGCGGAGTCGAAGTTACCGAAACAGCCTCCAAGCTTGGCAAAAAACAGGAATTCGTCGTTTCTCCTGAAGGCTTCAGAAGTCGCTATACCGATAAAGAGACCGTCGAAATCTACATGATGGTCATGGCTGGAAAAATCAACAAACAGATTATCCTCGCACTTCTGAGTCAGAATCTGCCTGCAGTTGGTTTGTCGGGCTTGGACGGTTTGCTCCTGAAGGCAGAACGAAAAAAGCGGTTAATCGTGGTCGATGAACGCGGACGGAAAAAAGTCATCGATGGAGGTTATACTGGGAAGATAACTAATGTGAGCACTTCATTGATAGAGCTCTTGCATGAAAAAGGATACGTGCCAGTAGTAACACCGATAGCCGTAAGCGAGGAGTTTGAACCGTTAAATGTAGACGGCGACAGAACAGCCGCCTTCATCGCTGGTGCTTTGAAGGCAGACCGCCTGATCCTTCTTACCGATGTACAAGGCTTAGTCCTTAAAGGCAAGCCAATCGAAAGGATAACCGCCTCAGAGGTTAAAGAGGTTCTCGGCACAATTGGGCAGGGTATGAGCACCAAGGTACACGCGGCTTTGGAAGCGCTTAACCAGGGTGTCAGCGAGGTCATAGTCACATCAGGAAGTGGAGTTAAACCAGTTTCCTCTGCGTTGAAACATGAATGTGGCACAGTGATAAGCCGTGAATGAAAAAGAAATTATCGAAGGCGAAAATAAGTTGATGGCGAATGTTTTCGCCAAAAAGAATGTGGTACTGACCAGAGGCAAAGGCGCAATAGTCTGGGATGTGAACGGGAGAGAATACTTGGACTGCACCAGCAGCTATGGCGTAGCATTGCTGGGTCATTCTCACCCTAAAGTTGTAGAGGCAGTCTGTGAACAAGCAAAGAAGCTGATCTCCTGCCACGCTGGCTTCTATAACGACGTACGTGTGGAATTCCTCCAAAAACTAACTAAAATAACGCCCAAAAACCTGGACAAGGTGTTTCTTTCGAACAGCGGCGCAGAATCCGTCGAATGTGCCATAAAACTGGCTCGAAAATTCACGAGGAAGCCCGAAATAATCGCAGTGATGGGAGCCTTCCACGGAAAAACCATGGGGGCCTTGTCCGCAACCTGGGATAAGAAGTACCGCGAACCCTTTTTGCCGTTGGTTCCAGAATTCAAGCATGTTCCGCCGGATAACGCTGACAAAGTGAGAGAAGCGATAACTGAGAAAACCGCCGCAGTTCTTATCGAACCTATTCGCGGTGAAGGGGGCGTGCGCGTTCCATCCAATGGATATCTCCAAACCTTAAGAGAGATTTGTGACGAAAAAAACATTCTCTTGATGTTCGACGAGGTGCAAACGGGCTTTGGTCGTACTGGCAAAATGTTCGGTTTCGAGCATTGGAACGTGGTCCCAGATGTAATGTGCTTGGCCAAGCCATTTGCAGGAGGCTTACCCATAGGTATCACCGTAGCTGAAAAAGAAGTCATGTCTTCTCTCAAGACAGGGGAACACTCGACAACTTTCAGTGGAAGCCCTATCGTCTGCGCGGCAGGATGCGCTGCGATAGACGCAATTCTAGAGGAGAAGCTTGTCGAGCGGGCAGCGGTTCTAGGGAAGTACTTCAAGGATAAGCTTGAACAGTTTCATGCAAAGTACAAAATAGTGAAGGAGGTACGAGGTTTAGGTCTGATGCTAGGCATGGAGCTCAGATATGATGTTCTTAACGTGATAAGTAAGGCTTTGAATAATGGTGTACTGGTTCTGGACGCAGGCAGGACTGTGCTTCGTTTCTTACCACCGTTGGTAATCGAAAAAGATCATATTGACACGGCAATACGTGTTGTAGACATTGCTTTGGATGAAGAGGAAAATGCAAGAAAAAGCGGTACGCCTCCTAACTAACCTGCTGGGTATCTATAGCCCATCAGGCAGAGAAGAAGACATAGGTAACTTCATCGAAGAAGAAATGAAGAAACTCGGATTTCAAGTAGGAAAAGACAGCATTGGAAACGTGATCGGGGTTGTCGGCGAAGGAGACCCCGTCATTCTCCTATGCGGGCACATGGACACAGTAGCAGGATATCTTCCACTACGGATCGAAGAAGGAAGAATTTATGCAAGGGGTGCTGTGGACGCGAAAGGGCCACTAGCCGCAATGATTATTGCTGCATCTGAAGTTGCTAAAGAAAAAACATTCAAGGGCAAAGTCTTGTTTGCTAGCGTCGTTGAAGAAGAAGCCACAAGCAAGGGCGTCAAGCACTTGATAACTCAGGGAATAGAGGCTGACTACGCCATTTTCGGCGAACCAAGCGGTGTTGAAAACATAACCATAGGTTACAAAGGTCAGATTCAGCTCAAGATAACTGTGAAGACTAAGACGGGGCATTCTTCCACTCCATGGCTCTATGAGAATGCACTCGAAAACGCCTATGAGATTTGGCGTCATATCAAAAACTCATATTCATATCCAGCGGTGGATAAAAAGGAAAACATTGAAAGCCCATTTTACACTGTTACCGCCTGTCTGACCAAAGTCACCGGAGGAAGAGCAAACTCTGTGATACCATTTGAAAGCGAGATTTACATCGATATTCGTATTCCTCCACAGTTTACCTCATCCCAAGTTTTTGAACAAATAGAAAAGATAATTGCGGAATATCAAGCTTCGAAACCAGGAGTAACTGTAAAGGCGACGGTAAATGATGTTGTTGAGCCCTTCGAGGTGAACAAAAACTCATTGCTGGTGCATGCACTGTCTGCAGCCGTGAGAAAAGTACTTGATAAACCGGCCACACTCTTGCGGAAGACCGGAACAGGGGATATGAACATTCTTGGCCAAGCCATGAATTTGCCCGTAGTTACCTACGGACCGGGGGACTCGCACTTAGATCACACGATAGACGAGCATATTGTTATAAACGAGTACTTGGATGCAATCCAAATCTACAAGGAAACGATTCTCAGACTAGCTGAATTGCACAACAAGAACGGCAATAACAGGGAAAGTCAATAAGAGAATACTAATAAGCAGGTTTGAGAATTTTTCAGAAACGGCTGGGAAAAGAATGAGTTTCAAATCAGGCATGCAAGGCATACAGGAAGTATTTATGATTGCACTCATGATTGTGTTTATCTTCGCAGCATTCTATTCCGAGTTGGAACTAATTTACAAAGTGGGTATAGGTGTTCTAGTTATTAGCATTGTATTCTTGACTAGTATTGCTGGACAATTGTTGAAGCAAATGAAAGAAGAAGAAAGAATGCGCTCCTAAGCTGGAGCATTCCCTGTTATATTGAGATTTCGCTCGCGCTTTTCTAATGCGCGCTATTAACCCTTGAGTTCGACTAGAGAAACGATTAAATAAAGAAGTTAGTTCTTTTTCTTTTTAACCGCAGTCTCGAGGGCTACGACTCCCGGCAATTTCTTAC
>CAYSOZ010000005.1:0-18580 GCA_964432815.1 uncultured Candidatus Bathyarchaeia archaeon | reverse complement strand
AACAATGACAAGCGAAGAATTGAGAGAAATTCGTGAACAAGCATTTCAGCGGTTCTACCTTCGCCCCGGATATTTCTTCAGTAACATCGGGAAGGGGGCATTCTGGAGTCTCAACATAATACGCACAATATTTGCACACTTTCGAAGAGCTGTAAAATTGAAGTTAGGCTTCAAGTAGATACCCTTCGAGCCTTCATGTTATACAAGAGTCAGACTGGGTGTATTCACCATAAGGACCTCTCTTTTCTTCAAATAATCTATTTATCCTCCGAACTATGCCATAATACTATTTGTTGAGACTAATGAAATCGGTATGGACGATACTTCTCATCGCATTATTGGTCGTTGCGGTGAGCTTGCCAATTTACCTCAATAGCATAGTCGTGAAAGATGATAATTCTGGTGATGCCCCTCTTTTTTTCGGAGTCACATATGGTTCCAACACGACCCAAGAAGCAAAGATCCTGATAGATGAGGTCAAAGGGTATACTAACCTCTTTATCGTGGACTCTTGGGACATTAGTACGAATGAAACGGCGCTCAACGAAATATGCCAGTATGCTATGGACTCTGGATTATCCGTAATTGTATATTTTGACTATGTGTTTTTTGAACCCAAAGAATGGTCGTGGCTAAGGGCTTGGATGGAGACGACGACGCAGAAATGGGGAGACAAATTTCTTGGAATATATCTCTATGACGAGCCCGGTGGAAATCAGATTGACACAAATCAATGGCGAAGCGGGGAATCGGCAAGGGAAGCTATGGAGAACTCTTCAGACTACAGCGACGCAGCAAACAGGTTTGTAGCCAACATACCCTCTACCATAAGCTGGCGAAACGTAAAGAGTGTAGGTCTGTCAATTTTCACTTCTGATTACGCCCTCTACTGGTTCGATTACCTGGCTGGGTACGACACAGTCTTCGTAGAATTGGGCTGGAACATCAGCTCAACACAACAAATAGCTCTGTGCCGTGGAGCAGCCAATGTTCAAGGAAAAGACTGGGGCGCCATAATAACTTGGACCTACTACGCGCCACCCTACATTGCAAACGGACCAGAAATATACAAGGAAATGGTCACAGCTTACAATGCAGGAGCCAAATACATTGTCGTATTCAATTTCCCGAAATATCCCGAAACCAACCCCTACGGCATATTATCTGAAGCGCATTTCACAGCTATGAAACAGTTCTGGGATTACGCTCAAGCTAACCCGAGAACAACTGCTGACGAAGTGGGCGGGCAGGTAGCTCTTGTTCTGCCAAAAGATTACGGATGGGGCACGCGACGGTCGCAGCATTTCAAGGAAGACAGAATATGGGGTTTTTGGCCCGAGGATCAGACAACATTGATTGTGGGCAGCATTATGAACGAGCTTATTAACAAATACGTTCTGCAATTAGACATAATTTTCGATGATCCAAGGTTTAACTATCAAGAAATGTACACAAAGGTCATTTTCTGGAACAGCACAATTACCTAATTCGTACTGACTTTCTATCTCTTTTGTCTCAGAAAAGCCTTTTCAACATCCCAGTAGAAAAAGTTGCCAAGACGATTGGGGTAACCGCCGAAGTCCAGCTCCTTTTTTCTCCTAGTGACCTTCTGGATGTCTATCGTTTGTCTAAACAATGGTGCATCCAAAACTGTAGTGTGATACTCTCCAGGTTCTCCCGTGGCATCTATCCCTTTACCCCATGGCCCTACAAGCGGCTTCAAATCATCAACGCATTTTCTGTCAAACTCGCGTCCAAGCCATTCTTCTCCAAGATAATTTAAGTCCACGCAGGTGATCAAGGCCTTAAAGCCCACAGAAAGTTCAATGTCTATAACCCGTTTCCGGTATCGGTCGCCTGGAAGAAGAGAGAAAAAAGGCCTATCCCATAAGGGCATTATCAACTTCATGCCCAACTTTTTGCACGCATAATCCCATGTTCGCTTATGGTGAACATTATCGATGTCCCCAGTCACGATACCTTCGATGTCTTCCTCTCTTTTAAGACGAGTGAGTTCGCCAACGATCCCCTCAAAGCGGTCGCCTTCAACCTTCACTTTAAGATGGGGAATTCCTAACGCCTTTGCCTGCAACTCAGCCACTTGGATACTGTGGAAAATGTAAGGTTCCATGTAAACGTAGGTTACGAGATGTGAAACCTCGTGGCCCTGTTCTACGATTTTGTGAAGTGCGGTGCAGCAGTCTTTGCCGCCGCTCCAATGAACGATGACTTTCATACCGGGCGCACCTGTCAAGGAAAGTGGCTAGACAATAGTATAATTATTAACCTTTATGTTCCACAAGGGAAGTGTTCTTGCCAAATCATAGAACAAATTACTTCGGGTCAAATGATCGCAAAGAAGGGGCTGCGCTTTAGGTTTCAGGGCTGCCTCTCTGATATCCATGTAGAGCCACTTTCTTTTCCAGGACTTTGCTCTTTCCTTATGCTTCTTCACTTTGAATTTGCCAATTTCAATGTTTTCCTTAAAAAACGGTGCTTTCATAACCATCGTGTGATAGCCTTGTCCGTCTTCACTGCAAACGTCTATTCCCTGTTTATCCGACAGCACTTTCAACTCCTTGATTGATTCGCTATTCAATTCTCGGCCCAGCCAATTCTTGTCAAAGAAATCCAGATTTATGCAGTTCATGATGGGTCTAATGCCTGCCGATATCTCCTCGGTTAAGACATCATAGGTGTCTTTAGACGGATTCTCATTAGGCATCATCAACTTCATATCTAGCTGGGCGCACATGGTGTCATAGTACGTCTGATGTATTTGTGCGCAACCGGCGCCTTCAATATCTCCCACTACGACGCCCTCAATTCCTTCCTCCCTTTTCAATCGAGCGAGAGTCCCCAGAATGTCTTCGTAGGCTTTCTTAATCTTGACTTTGATGAGCGGGATTCCAGTAGTCTTGGATTGCAGCTCCATCAGTCTAAAACTGTGAAAAATATAGGGGTCAGAGTAAATGTAAGAGAGGAAATAGGCTACATCGTGACCTTGAGCCCGCGCCTTCTGAAGAGCCAAACAGCACTCCTTTCCGCCGCTCCAGTGAACAACAACTTTCATTACACAACATCCCAGCTATGGGGTTAGAAATAGGAAATACTATTAAACTTTCTGCAGTTTCGCATTCCTGAGAGAAATTAGATCCAGATTCCAGTTCTTTTCCGAAAAATCCCATAGCACGCTGCCATCCGCTAAAAGTTATTACTCGCGGGGTATTTCTATTTTAACCGAAGTCAAAGACTGGCACCAGGAGTGATCTATACGTGATCTTATTAATGACCACAGCTCCACCCATGAGCTCACCCTGGGGGATGCCGATGAGACTTCCTCCTTTAGGATTAGCATATGTCGCTGCTTCTCTCGAAAAAGCCGGTTTTCAGGTTAAGATACTTGATAACTACATCCTCAACAAGCCAATGGCCGAGATCAAACAGACTGCTAAACAGCTCAATCCAGAGATTGTTGGTATATCATGCAGTTCCGCGACGGTTGAAGCGTGCATCGAACTGGCTAGGGCTGTTAAAGAGGGGTTGCCATTCTGCAAAGTTGTGGCTGGCGGCTGGCATCCCTCATACATGCCTGAAACCATGTTGCAGCATCCCGAGATAGACTATGTCGTGATGGGTGAAGGTGAACAAGCGATGGTTCTTCTCGTAACTCAAATTTTGAGCGGCCAAAACGCCAGAGTTGATTCCATTCCAGGATTGGCTTACAAACAAGCGGATAGAATAGTTACAAATCCTCAGGAGTTCATCACTCGCCTCGACGAAGTCCCCTTTCCTGCTAGACAATTATTGCCCATGCAACTTTACGACAGAACTATATCCTTTCTGAAAGCCAAACCCGTGGATACCATAAATGTAGTGCGAGGGTGTCCGTACAACTGTGCATATTGTGAAACTAAAAGGCTATGGGGACCAACTTGCCGCGCTTTTAGTCCTTCAAGAGTTATAGCAGAGCTCGAACATATGATCAGAAATTACGGAACGAAAGGCGTCTATTTCGTCGGAGACAACTTCACCGTTCGCAGGAAGGCTACTCTGGAACTCTGCGAGCTTCTGAAGAAGAACAGGATAAACCTTGAGTGGGTATGCGATACAAGAGTCGACCTTGTCTCAAGAGATCTGCTGAGAGCAATGAAAGGCGCTGGTTGCCGAACAATGTGGTTTGGAGTAGAATCCGGCTCTCCTCGCATTTTGAAGAGACTCAACAAAGGCATAACTCTTGAGCAGGCTCTTCGAACGTTTGAGCTCTGCAGAGAGGAAGGCCTACAGACTTCAGCTTCATTTGTTTTGGGAATACCTGGAGAAACAGCAAGTGACATGGAAGCCACTTTCAAGTTTGCAAAGCAACTGGATCCTGATTGGTGCCAATTCAACATTTTCATAGCATGCCCCGGTAGCAGTTTGTACGATGAAGTTCTGGAGAAGCACCTGTATGATCGCAGGGAAGGTTTCTTGCTGTTTGTCAAGACGGAAGATTTCGATTATCAATCGCTGCTAGAAATACAAAGACGCTTCCAGAAGAACTTCGATTTGTCCACAAGAAGAGTTCTAAAGAAGATGAGAAAAGAAGGAATTGTCAACGTCTTGAGGAAGGGTTACAGATACTATCGACGATAGTTTTCTAATTTGCTTCGACGCTGGCTTCTCTTCTCCGAAATATCAAAAACCAAAAATCGACTTTTCTTTTTTTGTTCCCGTTTCTTCGGTATGATCCTCTTCGGATATATGGTGAGCGACATGGATGGCTAAGCCTGTAGCAGCACCTGCAGAGAGTCCAAGGAGCAGGTAGGTGAGCCATACAAATTGGGCCATATTCAATAATGCCACCACGACGAGTGCATCAAAAACCAATGAGATGCCAAGATATCCATAGCACCACATCTTAACACTGGTTCCGCGCGGCTGATTTATGCCGATCCCGACCAAAACTCCGAACATTATCAAGAAGCCAACTAAAGCATAAATCAAGTCGTAAATCACTTCTCTTCCTCCATCATGGGAGGTATTGTCTCGTCACGCGGCCTTAATAGCTTATCGATTCGCGATCAATCCTATATTCAGCAAGCTACTTCACGTCTTTCTTAATGTAGTTAGGTTTTTTACACTGTTCACCCTTAGTAAGCCGAAAGCTGGTGATTGAGAGTAACAGAATTCGATGAAACCCACTGCCATAAATGGGCTCTGCTTCTTAGAGAACGACGAAACAAATTGGATAAGCTCATATCCGCCGTGGGCGAGAAAGATATGGGATCGGCAAAGCGTCTGTTCTCAGAGATTTTTTATGGAGTTACATCCGCCGGGCGCTCTGATCCTGGCATGGCTGGGTCGCTCCTTTATCATATGGCTATGGTAACCAAAATGGAGACTGAGAATAAGCTTCTCGTTAACGAGTTTAAGTCGAACGTTCCTGAAATAGATGCGGAGCTGAAACCGTTTTATGGAACTTTTGTATCGGACGTGGAAGAGCTCACTAAGAAAATTCTGAACCTAAGTACAGATTGGCACAAGATTGTTTTCCGTGAGCCTTTGGGCTCAGACATGAAAATCCAATTGTTTGAAGCGCTGAATGAAAGTGCACAAGCAGCCAAGAACGGTTTGGATAACGAGAACAACGAAGTGGCTGGAATTCTTGAAAGAGTATTCTACCAGTGGTCAGAGCACATAATCGAAGTGCGTTTGCGCCAAGAATATGAGACTATTAAAGGGCTGCTGCTTACGGCAGGTCTGGTCAAGAATGTAGGGCTCTCCCGCGTGAAGGATTTCATGGTCAGAGTGAAAGACGCGTTCGGAGAAGAAACCGTTCGGATCGCCCTCGATGTTACTTTAAAGGTTGGAATGCGTAGAGAAAAACTACAGTCAATCATGCTCAGTGATCATTTCATTAACTACACTATGGATATGGCAAAGCTTGACGGGCGTATGGAGTTTTTGAACTGCCCAATTTTCGGTAGCCACAAGTATATCGGCCAGCACTCGGGTATAGGTGAAGAGGTTTCAGCTCTTTTTTGTACTCACTTTTGTTCTGCCCACGCGAAAGCAATGCTGAGTTCTGTTCTTCCTTTCGCGTTCACACTTTGGCATCCTAAGCGCATCGCGACTCACGGAATCTGCGAGTTCTACCTCAAACTAGCACATTCCCCTATCGCAGAGCCTTCAGCATTTGTCCCACTTGTACTGTCTTGGAACGTCACTCGAAAGTGCAACCTGAAATGCGCTCATTGTTACATAAACGCAACCACACAAGAACTCAAGAACGAACTCAACACCGAAGAAGCAAAGATGCTCATGGATCAAATTTCCGAAGTCAGCAGACCACTACTGATATTGAGCGGCGGAGAACCTCTACTGCGCAAGGACATCCTCGAGCTTATCCGCTACGGATCTGCGAAGGGCTTCAAGATGGGTCTTGGAAGCAACGGCAGCCTAATCGATGGTAGAGTAGCAAAGGAACTGAAGGACGCAGGCATAGCAACCGTTTCGGTCAGTCTGGATTCAAGCATCCCCGAACAGCATGATGCTTTCAGGGGCGTACAAGGGTCCTGGGAACAAACCGTAGCCGCCGTCAGAGCTCTCAAAAAAGAAAACGTGCTCGTTCAAGTCAATACGACGGTAACACAACAGAACTATGGAGAAATTGAAGACATAATGTCGCTGGCGGAACGGCTGGGCGTTGAGAATTTCCATTTGTTCTTTCTCGTTCCCACGGGAAGAGGCGTGAAAATGAATGATATATCGCCAAGCAGATACGAAAACATGATTAGAACGGCTTTTTCAAAAGCTGCCAAACACAAACTCAACGTGCGTCCATCTTGTGCCCCTCAATTCATGCGGATCGCGAAGGACGTGGGCTTGGACATGCGACAGTGGATACGCGGATGCATTGCTGGTCTATACTACTGCCGTGTCTACCCAAACGGTGACGTTACCCCTTGCCCATACCTTCCAGTTCGACTTGGGAACATACGTGAGAAGACGTTTAGCGAGATCTGGCGCAGCTCCGAAGTGTTCAAAAATCTTCGAGACTTCAGAACTTTGAAAGGTAAATGTGGTTCATGCAACTACAGCGACATCTGCGGGGGCTGCCGAGCACGCGCGTATGGTCTATCAAGCGATTTCATTGACTTCTGTGGCGATCTGCATGAACCTGCCGAACCGAAGGGTGACTATATGAAGGAAGATCCATGGTGTGTCTACAATCCTGAAAAAGGAAGCTAAGGAGCGTGCACTACATACGAATGATGCGTTTCAGAGTATTCTATCCCTCTTCAAAATGGACGCTTTTAAGGTTCTTTATCCATTGCGCAAGCATTGAGTAGTCCAGATACTTATTTTCGTTTCATCAACACTATAAACCTGTACTTCCTACTCATTTTTCCATAGGAGGGCTAACTATACCTCAAGCTGAAGATGAAAAATCCAATACTCTTACTTGTCCAAACACTTCTTGTGGCAAGGTTTTCGCAAAGCCCCTTAAAGCTTTGAATCTGCAAGCAACTTCTGCAGACCCTTATGATGCCTGTCCATACTGCTTGACAGATTTAACCCAATGCGAAGAATTAGTCAGTATTCCTGCTGAATCACCAAAGACCGTTGTTGAATCGCCAGAAGTTACTGCAGAAGCCGAAGTCCCGATTGAAGAAACGGCTGATATTCCACAGCAGTCATCTAATTGCGACTTTCACATGGGCTACTTAAGCGAGCGCGCGTCAAAAGATCAAATCCCCGATAATTGCATGACCTGCAAAGACATCGTTGAATGTATGCTAAAGAAAATGAGACAGTAATCAGGCTGCCCCATGGTGTGCGTGATAGAGACTCGCTACTAACTAAACAAGTAAAATAAAAAAAACTATAGAAAACGATTTCTTTAGAGATTTGAATAAGCTCGAACTGCTACTTTAAGGTTTTCTTCTTTTCCGTCATCTTATCTTCTGCTGACTTCATCTGTTCCGCTACTTCTTCCTTGGCTTCTTCCTTCTTTTCCTCTATCTCAGTCGTGATTTCTTCGATTGGTTTCGGAGGCGGTGTAGTGGCCATTGTCCAGCCTATCCATGCGCCTATGAACATTATGGCGACGAAGGCTATGAACACTGGAATAGCTATGACCCAGAACTGAACATTCGCGGTGCTGCCGAGTAATCCGATGCTCACGAGCCATTGCGGGTAAAATAGTGTTACTAAGTAGCCGATAGCGACGACTATGCAAACGATAAATATTGCTCCACCTATTGCTTGATCTTTACTCATACGGTTTCACCAATTATAAGCCATGTTTATAATCTCAATCCTTTTAAAGTTTACCATGTCTGCCGATATACTTCTTTGTTAAGTGGTTCCCATTTCCCATGTCGCCAAATACTTCTTCTGCTCCGCAGTCAACTCGTCGATTTTCACGCCCATTGATTTGAGTTTGAGCTCAGCCACTTTCTCATCTATGCTCTTCGGAACGGTACTTACTTTTGGCGCCATCTTCGGAGTCTTGGCGATATACTCCGCGCACAAAGCCTGGTTCGCGAAGGACATGTCCATAACCTCCGACGGGTGGCCCTCGGCAGCTGCCAGATTCACAAGTCTTCCTTCCGCCAGGAGATACAGCTTTCTCCCATCCTTCAACTTGTACTCCTCAAGGTTCGGCCTTATCGTCCTCTTCGATTTCGACAGTTTCTCCAGGTCCTTCAAACTGATTTCCACGTTGAAATGACCGCTGTTGGCAATTATGGCGCCGTCTTTCATCTTCTCCATATGCTCTCTGCGAATGACATTGATGTCTCCCGTGGCCGTGACAAAGAAATCTCCTATCGGCGCAGCTTCGCTGAGTGACATAACTCGCAGCCCATTCATCGCCGCTTCCAAAGCCTTAGTAGGCACAACCTCGGTTACTATGACGTTAGCTCCTAATCCCTGAGCACGCATGGCTATCCCTCTAGAACACCAGCCATATCCGCAGACGACAAAATTCTTACCCGCCAAAAGAACGCTAGTGGCTCTAAGAATGCCGTCGATGGTGCTCTGACCGGTTCCGTAGCGGTTATCAAACAAATACTTCGTGTAAGCATCGTTCACAGCTATGATCGGATACTTCAAGCTGCCCGCCACTTCCATGGCACGCAGACGAACAACACCCGTGGTTGTCTCCTCTGTTCCGCCTTTAACGTTATCCAGTTCTTGAATACGCTTGCTGTGAAGAGTTCCCACCAAGTCCGCGCCGTCATCAAGAGTGATCACTGGTTTATAATCCAAGGCTTTGTTTATGCACGAGTAATATTCTTCCGTGTTCTGTCCCCGCCACGCAAAAACGTGGACTCCCTTTTCAGCCAACGCAGCTGCCACGTCGTCCTGCGTTGAAAGCGGATTAGAGCCGCACAGAGCAAGTCGAGCTCCTCCAGATACTAATGTTTCCGCTAAGACCGCGGTTTCCTTCGTAACGTGAAGACATGCTCCTAAAGTCAAGCCTTTGAGAGGTTTCTCTTTGCTGAATCTGTTCTTGATTTGATTCAAAACGGGCATGTGAGCCGAGGCCCACTCGATCTGCAAGTGACCTTGCGGGGCCAGAGATTTGTCTTTAACTTGAAACTCTTCCATTTCGGATACCTTCTTTTTAGGAAAGACGGCGTACTGACTATTTAGTCTTCCTTTGCCCTCGTAACATCAGATTCCCAAAATCAAGGTATATTTGCGTGAGCGAGCCCAGTTTTTGGGCAGATTGAGTTTCCGGAGAAGATTGTGCGGCGGTGACTTGGACTCTATCGGAGAAAAGGTTTAATAATTTTTTCCGGAACTATCGTGACAGGTGTAGACTTGAAGGAACCATTTGCTGATTTTATTAAAACAACACTGGTTTCGAAGACTTTACTTATTACTTGCGGACTCCCGGGAACTTGGAAAACAGAGACATCCGAGCAAATTTCGAAGATCAGAGGCTATCCAATTCTTCGAAGCGATCTAATTCGTTTAGAGGTCCTTAAGAACGAAGATGTTTTCGACGCGAAAGTCGCAGGAAACATGAGCAAACGTCTTTCCGTGTATGATGAATTGTTTCGCCGGGCAGACGCTCTGGCGAAAAAGGGACTTCCTGGCTTGATATTGGACGCTACCTTTGTCACTCAAGACCTGCGAAGACGCGCAGCAGAGATCGCAGCAAAGCACAGCCTGACTTTTGTCATACTGCAAACCAGCTGTCCCCAAGAAGTCTCTGTGGCGAGGATTCAAAGAAGAACAAAAGAGAAATATGAATCGAACGCGTTAACCGTTGACGCATATCTTGCCAACAAGAAGAAGTTTGAACCGGTTGACATAGACGACCTGAAGAAAACGTATCCAAAATTGAAAGTTGTCCACCTGATGGTTGACACTTGCCACGACTCTCCCGAGGACTGGCGCGTCATCGGAATGGAAAAGAAATAGTTGGCCACTGTTCCCCATGATAATCGACCTGCACATTCACTCCAATCATTCAGATGGCGTTCTAAGGGTTGAGGAAATCATTAGAGAAGCCAAATTTCGAAACATCAACCTAATGGCCATCACGGATCACGACTCAATCTCTTGTCAGAAAACAGCTGCAGCCTCATCCGAGAAAGCTGGAATCAACTACGTTTTTGGGGTTGAACTGAACGTAACCTTCTCGCACCCTAAATACCGAGATGGCAAGTCAATATCTTTAGACTTTTTAGGCTACCAATTTGACGCGGATAACAGAAAGTTCATTGAGAAACTAAAACAGATGGCAGATTACCGAGAGGAAAGAGCATCAAAGATTTTAACCAACCTCAACGGGGAATTTGAGAAGGAAGGAATTGAAAAACTAACACAGAAAGACTTCAAAGCCATCCAGGATTCGGTGGATGGAGTGCTCGGAAGACCACACATCGCAGACTATTTAGTAAAGAAGGGAATCGTCAAGAACAGGCAAGAAGCATTCGATAAGTACCTCATAAAATCTGATGTCCCAAAATACCCCCTCTACCTCAAGGAAGCATCAAGAATAGTGAGGGGTGCTGGAGGGATTCTGGTGTTGGCTCATCCTAATGACCCTCACGGGACTTCTCTCGTAACATTGACCAACTCGCTATCTGAACAAACTCAAATAGTGGAAGACTCGATGATGGAACACATTGACGGCATAGAATGTTGGCACTCAAGAAACAACGCTCAAACAACCAAGCATTACATAAAATTTGCACGGAAACATAATTTGATCATGACTGGAGGAAGCGACTGCCACCAAAAACCGACAGTCATGGGAACAGTAAAAATACCCGATTTTGTCGCTGGGCAATTCAACGTTGAATGAAATGAGAACATCAAAGGGTTCTGGCGTAGGCGGCCGCTAGTTTAAAATATGCTTTTGCCTCGCTCGCTGCCTGAGCCTTTTCCGGCTCACTCACGTGTGGATCTCTAATTTTGAAACCAATAACCTTTCCTCGTACGTAAGCTCTGTAACATTTGTAGAAAGAAAGTACCTGCATCAGCTCTTGGTCACCAGAGTATTCGCCATATTTTTCAACAAAGAAGCGGGATAGGTCAGATCGCCCTCGAAAGTCCAAGTCCATTGCCAGAAAGCCCACGTCGGCGGCGACGTCCGTATACCTTATCCTTTCGTTGAACTCTATAGCGTCAAAAATGTAAATTCCGTTCGTGACAAAGATATTTCCAGAATGGATGTCTCCGTGGCAGTCTCTGATTCGGCCTTCCAATTTTCTTTTCTCGAAAAGGACACTATTTATTCTCATGAAGTTTTCAATTTTCTCGCTAGTTAGTTTGTGATCTTTTCTGGATATTGTTTTGCCGACAAACTCCTCAGTCTGGTCGAAATTCTCCGTCCAATTGATTTCTATCGACCTGAAGCCGAATTCGCTTATCTGTCTGTCTGTTTGGGCTTTTGAATGAAAGTCAGCCACGATCTTCGCTATTCTGTCAACAATTCTATTGTCAATCTTGTTCTCCTCTAGAAGCTTGGTCATTATGGTTTCTTGAGGCATTCTTTTCATTTTTAGAGCGTATTCGATCGTTTCTCCTTCACCCTTGATTCTGATAGCATTTAACTTGTTGATGGGAACAACCTCCAAATACATGCCTTCGCACAACCGCCTGTTCAGCTCCAACTCTTTTTCGCAGAAAAAGCGCCTCTTTTCAAGAGTGGTGAAGTCCAGAAATCCAAGGTCCACAGCCTTCTTCACTTTGTAAACAAATTTTCTAGTCAAGAAGACGAAGGATATGTGCGTCTGCATCAACTCGATTTGGCCAGGGTCTTCGTCATAAGCCTCAGGTTTCAATAGAGCTTCAACAACCTGCTTCTGAGAGTTCATCATTTCAGCAGTTCTTCCTATCAAGTCGCGTGTTCTTTAGGATGTGAACAAAATTCACCGATCAATATAGAGCTATCTAGGAGCGCACGTTTACGGATTGGTCACTTCTTGATGTAGTTAAAGACCTCTTCTGCTTGTTGCTCAGAGATCTTCTCTGATTTCTTTAACGCATTAACTACTTCGGAAATCTTTGCCAAAGAATGAAGCTGATAACCTAACTTTCCCAAGTTTTCCTTTCCTCCTTGTTCCCTGTCAACGACCACACGGACGTGCTTCACATCGGCGCCGAGTTCCTCTAACGGTTTTATAGCTTCAAGTTTTGACAACCCTTCGCTCACAACGTCGTCAAAAAACAGTACATGGTCCCCTTTTGCCACATCCGCTCCCACAACCCTGTCCATCACACCGTAAGTTTTCTTCTCTTTCCTCACTATGATACACGGCAAATGAACTCTGCAGACAATGCTTGCTAGAATTAGCACGCCCTTGAGTTCTATAGAAGCGAGTTTATCTATTCTCTCAGAAAACACTATTTGTCTAATCCGCTCTGCTGCAATTTCAGAGATCCGGTCCAACTCGTTTGGCACAGAAAAAAGACGCGACATGTCGATATAATACGAGCTCGATGCACCAGACTTTTATCTTAAAAGCGCCAAATTTTATGCATCCAGACCTTTAGAGTGCCTCGACAACTCTTTCCCCCATTGTCGACATATCACAAAGCCTCCATTTAGGTGCGAGTCAAAAGATACAACTTTCTCAAGTTCAGACGATTTGAAAAATGCAGTGCTCAGAGCTTCTTGGCAATGCGTGAAACACGTGTCACTGCTGATTGTATTCTTCCACCTCATCGTTCACTATGGCCAATTCAACACAAGCTTGCTTGAACATTTGCCTAGTATCTGCATCGGCGTGATAACGTTTCTCACAGACCACTCGCTTAATCCCCGCGTTAATAATGATCATCGCACAGGTCCTGCAGGGTGTCATTTTACAGAAAAGCGTCGCACCCTCAAGAGGAATACCAAACCTAGCTGCTTGGACAATGGCGTTTTGCTCTGCATGAAGCGTGCGAACGCAATGCTGAGTAATGTTGCCGTTGAAATCAATGACTTTGCGCATATCATGGCCTGCTTCGTCACAATGAGGCAGGCCCGCAGGTGCTCCAACATACCCTGTTGTCATAATCCTTTTATCCTTGACAATAACGCACCCGCTTCTTCCCCGGTCACACGTGGCCCTCCTAGCTACGGCTTCACAGAGGTCTAAGAAGTATCTGTCCCAACCAGGTCTCGATTTTTCGGTCAACAATGCTCCTCCTGCAGCCTAAATTCGTACACCCGACTAATAAATATGCACAAAGTCCAAACACAACGTTACTTTTGGAGAATAGAGATTTCTCTGCCTATTTTATGTCTTTCATCCGAGTCTACAAACGAAGCCATCGTAGCGAGTTCCTCTGTTGCAGCGGTGTTTTCCGCGAAAATGGTCCTTTTAAAGGGAAAAGCTGTTTTGAAACCGAGTTCAACGGCCTTTTTGCCGATTCGCATGGAAACCTGTTGCCCTGAGCGGGTCTTGATGTGAGGAGACACCAAGACTAGCCGTCCGCCCTTTCTCAGAACTCTAAACGATTCCTCTAAGAAATTGTGATACAAAGGTTGCAGCTTTTCCATTATTCTTTGAGCATAGGGTCCGGTTGGGACTTGACGCAATGCTGGACCTAAATCAGGTTCTGTCACTATACAGTCTACTTGTTCTCTTCCAATCTTCACAGTCAGCTTGGATACATCTCCTTGAACAACTCTGTAATTCGCATTTCTCAGAGAATATTCCTGCTTAAGCCATTCCAAATTCCGAGTTGCCGCGTCAACGCACCATTGGTTGATATCCATGCCAACTACTTTTGCTCCTGTCAGAAGTGCTTCCTGCAAAATTGTTCCCACGCCGCAAAATGGGTCCAACAAGACTTTACCTTCCTGTAGGGTAGCCATGTTTATCATGATTCTCGCCAATCGCGGAGGGATAGCAAAGATTGTGCGTTGACATGGTTTTCCAATATCTCGTTTCTGAAATTCAAACGGATCGTGCACTGCAGTCGTGGTGGCGACAAATGTGTTCTTCTTGCCCACACAAAACAGTATCTCAGCATTGCTCTCAATAAGTTTCTTCTTTAAGACTTCGACGTGGGTGAGCTGCGGATAATTTCTCTCTCTGGCAAAACCCATGAAGTTTACTTTCCTGCCCTCTGCGGCCAAGAGTTTTTTTACTGTACTTCCAAGGAATCGCTGCAGCATTTTAGAAACCGGGCGCAAAGCTGAATCAGCCCAATACACACTGACTCCGAACACCGATTTTCTACTAAAATCTCTCTCAAACATTCGATTAACTAGACCTGTTTCGGAAATTTCCTTTCCGATCTGTTTTTTCCTCTGTTTATCCCCATTCAGAAAAGCTTCTTTAACTTTCTCTGTATCAAGCTTTGCTATCGGTTTACCAACCTTTATCATCCCGCCCAAGGCAGAGATATCTATCAAGTCTGGGTCGCTGACGCTCAATACAAAGAAAGTCTTAGAAGACTCGTTTACTTCAACTTTGGCGCATTTCACTTCAAGAAACGAAATGAGTTCAGCTAGCGATAACTTCCAATTCTTCCCCGGTATAAACACTAACTCTGTCAGACTGTTGCTCGACATTCTTCCCACCTGCTTAAACTTCAATTGAATATATAAGCAGACAGCGCTCACGGGGCAAAAAAGATGCTCCTTGACGTGGAAAGTGCAAAAAAATCTTTGAAAATAGTTACAAATCGTTTAAATAGAGCTTAATCGGTAACCTACAAAAGGGATATCCCATGCATGCAAGAAATTACGGACCTGTAAAAGGACAAGCGTACACGAGGAAAAAGTACGCCAAGGGCTTTCCCCCTCCAAAGATAGTGAAGTTCACAATGGGGGACACCAAAGCCAACTTTGAAATCGAAGCGCAACTCATAGCCCTGAAAAGAACACAAATTCGTCACATGGCATTAGAAGCTGCGCGAGTGGCAACAAACCGCGTCCTCATGGACAAACTAATCAATGATTATTATATGCAGGTTCTCCCTTACCCTCATATAATTCTTAGAGAAAATAAGATGATTTTTGGCGCTCATGCAGACAGACTTCAACAAGGAATGCGAAGGTCGTTCGGAAGTGCAATTGGCACTGCTGCCCGAATAGAACCTGGCCAGACACTCATAATCGTGAGAGTCAAGGCCACTGCAGTGGAGACCGCCAAAGAATCTTTGAAACGAGGAAGCGCAAAACTTCCAATCCCATGCAAAATAGTAGTAACGAAAATTGAATCTCCAGATGAACCCGAAAAGGTGAAAATGGAGACGGGACCAGATTGACAGAGACAAAAAAAGACCTAGTCATTTGGTTTGAAAAGCTTAGAAACACAGATGTCCCCGTTGTCGGAGGCAAGAATGCAAGTCTCGGCGAGATGATAAACGCCGGGATGCCGGTTCCACCTGGTTTTGCAATTACAGCATACGCCTATGAAAAGTTTATTGAGCAAACAGAAATATCTGCGAAAATTTACCAAATAATCAATGAGACAGTAACGGATCCAAATGACCCAAAACAGTATGACACAGCTTCGAAGAAAATACGTCTGCTTATCGAAAAGACTATTGTTCCAAAAGAAATACTCAATGCAATCAAATCAGCATACGATGAACTAAACAAAAGGCTAGGTTTGAAGAACACCTTCGTAGCGGTAAGGTCAAGCGCAACAGCCGAAGATCTTCCCGACGCCTCTTTCGCGGGCCAACAAGAGACGTACCTGAACGTTAGAGGTCACGACGATCTACTTGAGAGTGTGGTCAAATGCTGGTCAAGCCTTTTCACACCACGCGCAATCTTTTATCGCACCGAAAAGGGCTTTGCCCACGACAAAGTATTCATAAGTGTCGGCGTTCAGAAAATGGTTAACTCCCAATCCGCTGGCGTAATTTTCACCCTAAATCCCGTTACTGGGAATGACGATGAAATCGTGATTGAAGGCAACTTCGGACTTGGTGAAACTGTTGTTTCTGGCGTCGTAAACCCTGACGATTTTGTTGTTGACAAGAAAACGCTAACGATTAAAGAAAGACGAATCGAACGAAAAACAATTCAGTATATTCGCGACCCTAACACGGGCAAAACAGTGCACCTTGATGTTCCAGAGGACAAGCAAAGAGTACCTTGCATAAGCGATGCGGAGGTCCTGAAACTGGCAGAACGGGCAAAGTTAATCGAGGCCCATTATGAAAAACCCATGGATATTGAATGGGCGATCGACAAAGACTTATCTTTTCCCAATAACATATTCGTCGTTCAAGCACGTCCTGAAACAGTTTGGAGTGCCAAAACCATGGAAAAACCAGCGGGAATTGAAGTAGAATCGCCGCAACAAAGACTCAAAATTGCCTTGAAAGGAATAGCAGCTGGCAAACGAGGATATGGCTCAGGCATAGCAAAGGTTGTTTTTACTCCTGACGAGGCATCAGAGAAGATGCACAAAGGCGACATCCTTGTAACTGACATGACTAACCCAGATTTTGTTCCCTTCATGAAAATGGCTAGTGCAATAGTGACAGATAAGGGTGGAATAACCTCTCACGCCGCAATCGTCAGTCGCGAACTTGCGATACCCTGCGTGGTTGGGACAGAAACCGCAACACAAGTCATGAAAACCGACAAAGAGTACACGGTGGATTCAAGAAACGGGATAATATACGAAGGCATTTTGCAGGAAGCTATTCAGTCCTCAAAGGAAGCCGCTTTGGCAAACACTATGATCGCAGCTCCGGTGGTAGTGACTGCAACGAAAATACTCATGAATCTCGGTGTCCCCGAAAAAATTGAGGATTATAAGACGTTGCCTTTCGAAGGAATTGGCCTGATGCGAACTGAATTCATTCTGGCCAGCTCAATAGGCGAACATCCTATGCATTTTGTTGAAACTGGAGAAAGTCAAAAATTCGTTGACAAACTGGCAGAAAATGTGGCAATAGTCGCAAGAGCTATACAACCCCGTCCCGTCGTAGTTCGCCTGAGTGATTTTAAAACCAATGAATATCGACAACTGAAAGGCGGTGACAAATACGAAATTGTTGAAGAAAACCCGATGCTTGGTTGGCGAGGTTGTAGCCGTTACATTAGCGAGTGGTATGAGAAAGCTTTCAGGCTTGAATGTCAAGCCATCAAAAAATGTCGTACAGAATGGCGTCTAAAGAACACATGGGTTATGCTCCCCATGGTGCGCACGGTTTGGGAAGCCAAGAAAGTCCTGGAAATAATGAAGGAAGAGGGATTGGAGCGATCACGTGATTTCAAAGTGTGGTTCATGGCTGAAACTCCATCAATAGCCATAATGGCAGACGAGTTTTCCAAGATAGTAGACGGCTTTTCCATAGGTTCAAACGACATGACTCAAGGCATCCTCATGATCGACAGAGACTCCGAGCGCTTGGGACAAATGGGATACTTCGATGAACGAGATCCCGCCGTCAAACGCATAATTGCACACCTAATCAAAATAGCACATGAAAACGGATGTACCGTTTCAATATGCGGTGAAGGACCGTCAAACCTTCCAGACTTCGCAGAGTTCCTTGTCCGCATGGGAATCGACAGTATATCCGTCAACAATGACGCAGTCGTTGCTACAAAAAGCTTGGTGGCAAGCATAGAGCAAAAGATAATTCTTGAACGCCTAGCAGAACAAGCAGCAATAAACTCTGGAAACCCATTAAAGAAACCAGTTCCTGACTGGGAATGGTGACACAGGCATAGAAAGATTGTGAGTGAGTGCAGAATCTACTCTAAACTCTGATTTTCATCCTTTAACACAAAAAGAAATAGGCAGGCGCATGAATGTGAAAGGGTTTGATTTTGAGGAAGAAAGAATAAAATTGGAAGTAGGCAAGCTCGGTGCAAAGCGCGTTCTCCTGCAACTGCCTGAAGGTCTGAAGCCTGAAGGCCCTCGCTTGGCGAAGATCGTGGAGAAGGCCGGCGCGATTCCAATAATCTCGGCGGATCCCTGTTACGGAGCTTGTGACCTGGCAAATGCTGAAGCCCAAAGTTTGGGGGTGGATCTGATAGTACATTTCGGACATGCCAAACTGGTCAAACACGAGCCAGTCCCAACCGTTTACGTAGAAGCGAGAGCGACAGTGACTGTTGAAGAAGCTGTAGAAGCCTCAATTCCTCTGTTGAGCAAGTGGA
>CAYSOZ010000004.1:18018-21168 GCA_964432815.1 uncultured Candidatus Bathyarchaeia archaeon | reverse complement strand
GCTGAGGATTTAGCTGGTTATGATGCCATTCTCGTGGGTACACCGACTTTCAACAAGGACATGCCCATCGACACAAAGAGACTGTTAGAACAAGCTACCGCCAAAGGCATCAGCCTAAAAGACAAAGTAGGCGGAACGTTTGGCTCTTATGGCTGGAGCGGCGAAGCCCCAAAACTGGCACTGGAAATAATGACAAACAAATTGGGCATGCGCACAGTCGAGCCTCCGTTGCTGTCAAAACTCACACCCGACGCCGCAACGCTTGACAAGTGCAGAGAATTTGGGAAACGCATTTCCGAAACCCTTATTCCCAAACCATAATATGTTCTAAAGTGAAGTGAAGAACATTGAGTCCAGACTCAGTTCCAGAACTAATCGAATTCATAAAGCAACAAATAGAAGTTGAAAAAGAGATCGTCAGCTCCTTAAACAAAGGGGTATCAGACATAAAGAATCCACCAGTAAAGGGCGTTCTAAAAGGAATATCATTAGACTCGGTTAAACACGCCGAACTATACGCCTCAGCACTCAGCCTCCTCACCAAGACTTCTCAAGCATTGACTCAGGAAAACCTCGACGCACAGAGAGCCCTTGTAGAAAAACACATCCAGTTAGAAGCGACCCTCATAAGAAGAATAGAAAAAATCATGCCTGAAATCGAAAACAACAAAGTCAAGTTCCTCATAGAATCAATACTAGCCGACGAAAGAAGACATCATGCCCTGCTGAAAACTGTCCTGGACATAATCGTCCACGGAGAAACCATAACCGAAGCCGACTGGTGGAAACTGCTCTGGGAAAACGTGCCTTTCCACGGCGCACCCGGAGGCTAACTCTCGCCCTAGAACAATTCAATTAGAATAACGCACTAACCGATTAGCAGATCAGTTTTCAAAAGGTCTCTGGCAACTCTCACCGTAAAAAGAACCAAAGTGAAACATGAGAAACCGAAACCATAAATACACCCCGGTTTTCTCACTCTAAAAGTAAATAAACAAGCTAAGGATAAAAATAGAGAAATCTAAACTTGGTGATATAGGTGAAGAGAACCGCAAGAGTAATTGCATTGATCTTTTTCTCACTGGCAATTCTCCTGCCTCTTTGCCTCAACACTGAAACCGTTTCAGCCCAAAACGCCAGCTATACTATACAGAGAGTTGACCACGAAGTTGAAGTCATGTACTCCGGGCACATAATCGTTCGCGATACCATACACGTGACCGGCCAGCTGACGAACGGTTTTATCATGGGTTTTCCATATAAATACGGCGCCCAAGTTCTTGAGGCTGTAGCTTGCGACGAGAACAACATCTACCCCGTAAGCCTAGGCGTCCAAATGGGAGATAGAGTTGGTTTCTATGGCGTACAGATAGACTTCGGCCAGTCAAATCCAACTGTATTCACCGTTGTTTTTATCCTCTCAAACAACCTTATCCGTGACGTCTCAAACGTTCTGACAGAAGCCGGCTCAACCATTTTCGAACTTGACTTCCCAGCTTACCCGAGTTTCGTACAAAACGCTGGCATTTGCAACGTCTCAATAGTTCTTCCGATCAACGCCCAAAGCATTACCGTCACAAAGGATGATGGGAAGATTGACGCCGCAAAATACGTCAGAGACAATTTGCCAGCATTCACATACGCTCCAGCAGAAGCTTCTTTCACTGTAGCGGTGGGTTACATCCAAATAATCACATTTGAGGAGCTGGATCGCCAAATTACATTAGGAGCATCTGGAGATGTGACATCCATTGACAGCTACCGAATTAGGAACAATTCAACAGTCACGGCAGGCGCCCTTGATTTGATAATACCGTCCACCGCAACAAACGTCATAGTCAGAGATGAATTTGGGGCTGTCCTAACAACTGAAACTCTGTCCAGCAACCAAAGAACTCGTTTGCTTAACGCCACGCTCGCTTCAGCCTTAACCAGCGGCAGGACTTCAGTACTAACGGTCAACTACAACCTACCAAGCGCTTCATCTCAGGGCTCACGTTTCAGCCTAGACCTTGTTCATTTCCCAGACTTCAACTATTACGTTGACCAAGCAACCGTCACCTTCGTTCCCCCGGAAGGAGCCAGGTTTATTACACCCAGCCTAACTGAGCTAGATTCCAGGTCAACTCTGAACAGAGACATATTCCAAGACAAGTTGTCATTCACCGAAACAGGCGTCAGCAAAGTTGATTATGAGATTCCCGCAGAAGATGCTTTACAGGTCACATATGATTATAGTCCACTATGGCTGGCTTTTCGCCCTACAATGTGGGCCTGGGTCATAGCCATTATCGGAGCTGTAGCACTTGCGATCTGGAGAAGACCCAAGACTGCTGCACCGCTAAGAATCGTAGCGCCTAAAGCCTCAGTTGCTCTAAGACCAGAAAATATCCGAGCCTTCATAGAAGCCTACGAAGAAAGAAGCAGACTGAATTCTGAATTGAAATCGCTTGACGCAAGAGCGCAGAAAGGCAAGATTCCAAGACGCCAGTATAAAGTTCAACGGAGAACCCTGGAAATCCGATCCGAAGGTTTGCTGAAAAACACCAACGACCAAAAGGCAACCTTCAGGAGTGCAGGCGGGGTTTACGCAGACCTAGTTAGGCAGCTTGACTACGCTGAAACTGAACTCGACGAAACTGAAACCAATATCGGAGCAATCGAGACTCGATACAGCCGGGGCGACCTTCCGCTGGAAAACTACAAGAAACAACTGGCGGATTACCAACGGCGGAAAGAGAAATCAGAAACAACCATTAACGGAATTTTGCTGCGACTCCGTGAAGAACTACGCTAGCCAACCTAAATGCTTTTATTTCACAGCTTGAATCCTAATAAAAAAATCATGAGAGGTATAAGAAAATGGTAAAAATAATAATAGACAATGCCAAATGCACCGGATGCGAAACTTGTGTAAACACCTGCCCAGTAGGAACCTATGAAATCAAAGATTCCAAATCTGTGCCAACCAAAGTTGACGAGTGCCTAGTCTGCAGAGCATGCGAAGCCCAGTGTCCTGAAGGTGCAATACAGGTAATCGAGTAAATATCTTGATTCTCGACATTATCCTGTAGAGCTCTTTTCTCTCAATAGATATCTGAGTTTCTTCTTTTCTTTACTTATTTACTTCTGTACATATAAAATCATAAC
>CAYSOZ010000004.1:0-18008 GCA_964432815.1 uncultured Candidatus Bathyarchaeia archaeon | reverse complement strand
TTATCCCCGATTGCTCGAGGATGTGTTTTTTGCTGTTACTTGTGTATGTATAAAATCATGACGTTCGCTAGGATGAGCTTCTAGGATTGAGCGCCTTTCGCTTCAGACCGAAATAGAAGAGTCCCACAAAAACTGGAAATAGTCTCTGGCAAATCGGACCAACCCTACGTGATTGCTCCAAATAACCAGGCTAGGTTTCTCTTCACCCAGAAAAAGCATGGCTTCTTTCTCGTCTGCGATTATTCCGCCACCGAACATCTTGTCTCTAACGCGGAACTCGTTCACACCCGTGAGTTTCTTTAAAAATAGCCAATCGGCCGCTTTTCCAGCAACCATCAATTTGAGACTGAGATTCTTTTTCAAACCTCCAAAGACCAGATCTCCGGAAACAACTATGGCCTTAGCGAATTCTGGGGCTGCAATCATGATTTCTTTGGCAGCTTTCTTCAAGACGTCTCCAAACTTGGCAAAAACTGCCTCCTGTCCACGCAGGATGAGTATGTCTGGGCGTTCAACAAGTTCTCTTTTCTCATACAAAGGTTGCAGTTCCTCAGCCAGGGTGTTTTCCCATCTCTGGTATTTGTCCTCAAGTCTCAGCTTCGTGGAGGTCGCAGCGTCCAGAGGCGGAACAGGATAATACTTGAAAGGTCTGTTTTCAGAGCTTTTGACCCACCCTTTTTCTTTCAACGAATTGAGGGCTTCGTAAATCTTTGAGTAGGGAATATGTGCTTCACGGCTTATCTCCATGGCTGTTCTTTGTCCATATTCGAGAAGCGCGATGTAAGCGTCTGTTTCGTAGGCGTTTAAGCCCATCTCCCGAAGAATTTCCCGGGTGTTCTCGCTTATTGGCACGTTATTCCCCTCAATCACCGTCGTAATCGTTTGGAAACCTTATTATGGCTATTTTCGCTCTTAAGCGCTTCGAAAAGCGCAAGTATAGGTTTCAAGTGAAAACTATGAATACGATAAAGAAAACGAAGAGTATATGCCCTGAATGCCTCAAAGTCTTAGACGCTACCATTTTTGAGGACGACGGTAAAGTCTACATTTCAAAAGACTGCCCAGAGCATGGTCCTTGTCAAGAACTTTACTGGTCAGATTATGACCAATACAAGAGGGCTGAAAAACTCAAATATGTCGGGGATGGTCTGAAAAACCCCCGAACAAAAACCGTGAACGGCTGTCCTTACGATTGCGGCATATGCCCCGAACACAAGTCGCACACGGCATTGGCGATTATCGATGTGACGAATAGATGTAACCTCAAATGTCCAGTCTGCTTTGCAAACGCATCGGCTGCAGGGTACGTCTATGAACCTTCTCCAGCGGATATTGAAGGAATGTTGGTGAACCTGCGTAAGAACGACCCTGTGCCAGCCACGGCACTACAGTTTTCAGGTGGCGAGCCGACCATTAGAAATGACTTGTTCGATCTTGTTCGAAAAGCAAAGGAAGTTGGTTTCCGCCATGTCGAGATCAATACGAACGGACTTCGAATAAGTCAAGACCCTGAATATGCCAAGCAGCTTAAAGCAGCTGGAGTGAGCACGATATACTTACAGTTCGACGGGCTAACATCTGATGTTTACAAGTTCATCCGCGGAGTCGACCTCCTGCCAATCAAGATGAAAGCCATTCAGAACCTTCGTGATGCTGGCATACACAGCATAGTTCTCGTCGTCACTCTGATCAAAGGCGTAAACGACAGCCAACTAGGCGACATAATCGATTTCGCAGTCTCGAATTTTGACGTTGTCAGATGTGTAAATGTTCAACCCGTTTCCCTATGCGGCAGGTTACCAGCTGAGGAACGTGCAAAGATGCGGATCACAATACCCGATTTCATGAAACTCGTAGAGGAACAGACCGACGGTAAGATAAAAGTCGCAGACTTCTATCCGGTTCCCACAGTAGTCCCAGTTTCGAAAGCAGTGGAAGCATTGCAGGACAAGAGGTCTGTAGAGTTCACAGCACACGAGCATTGCGGCATGGCTACCTACCTCTTCGTAGAAGATGGTAGACTCACTCCGATCACAAAGCTAGCCAAAGTAGACAAGTTCATCGAAAGCATGAACAAGGTATACGACGACGCCTCAAAAGGAAAGAAAAACAGGGCAAAAATACGCCTATTAGGAGCAGCCAGACACGTCAAATTCAGCTTTCTGAGAAAATACGTGCTGCGCGTGCTGACGGAAGGAAGTTACAAGTCACTAGGCGATCTACAACGAAAGTCCATTCTGCTCTCGTCGATGCACTTTATGGACCCCTACAACTTCGACTTAGAACGAGTGCAGCGGTGCGTAATCCACTATGCGGTGCCCGATGGACGTATCATACCATTTTGCACCATGAACTCTATCCACAGACCAGCTGTTGAAAAAGAACTTGGAGTCCCAATTAAAGAATGGAAGCGCAAACACAAAGTTGAAATAAGTCAGCCCTTATAGTCAGGAAACGCAATCCAACAGGTGCAAAAAAATGGGTGGAAAGAAAAAACTCGGCATGAAACAAATGGAAAAGATGCAGGATAAGAAGCCCGAAGAAGACAAATCAAAGAAGAAAGAAAAAACCGGGCAAACAAAGGAAAGAAGGACAATAGGCATAATTTCTCCCGACGTGAAGAACGAAAAAATCGTCAGCGAAGTAAAGAAAATGAACGTCTTAACACCCTACTCGGTATCAACCCGGTTCAGCATCAGAATAAGCGCAGCCAAAGATTTCTTGGAACAACTTGAGCAGATCGGCGCAGTGCAACTTGTCTCAGGAAGCCACAACATAAAAATCTACAAGCCCGTCGCGGCCTGACCTCATTCCCTCAACTAATTTTTGCGTTGGAGTTACTAAAAGGAGCATGAAGCATGAAATTTCCAGAAAGAGTCTATACAACAAGTGAAGTCAAGAAAGCCCGCGAACTGATCGCCAAAGGTTACAAACACGATTTGACAGTCGAAGGCAGCCCAGCTTTCAAGCAAAAAGTCGACAAAATTCTCGAACTCACAAAGACAGCTGACTTCTATGAGTTCCTGAGGACATATATTCAGAAGATAGTTGAAATCGACGGATTAACACAACTGCGCGAGACAGAAGTGGTCATATGGGCGAACAAGTTTGCGATAGAAAATCCCGTTGATGGAGCGAGTCTCTTAGTCCAAAAAGCATACTCGATGAAAGAATACCTCGACGGGGAAGTTTATTACGGAGGCATGGCTGAAAAAAGGTCGATTGCAAAGCGGCTAGAGTTCTTAGAATCATTGAAAAGTAAATCTAAAGATGAAAGTGTTAAGGCCGAGTGTGAACGGCTCCTGAAGATGTGGGAAGAAAGTTCAATAGCTTATTGATTCAGTGGCTCAATCTTTA
This sequence comes from uncultured Candidatus Bathyarchaeia archaeon, assembly GCA_964432815.1. Taxonomy (GTDB): domain Archaea; phylum Thermoproteota; class Bathyarchaeia; order Bathyarchaeales; family Bathycorpusculaceae; genus A05DMB-2. The sequence continues at coordinate 14,651 of CAYSOZ010000004.1, read as the reverse complement.
TAGTAGTTCCGCTCTTGACCTGCTTGAACAGCTCTAGATTTTTCGTGATTTTTCCCAGTATACTTACCGGGCTGTACGGTTGCGAAGTTCCATAGAACACACAAAGAGCGCTTCCCATAGGCCAGAACGCTATGGTTCCAGTTTCCACCGCGGGTTTAGCTTTTTCCTCACCCATTTTAACTGGAATTTCGAAGTATATCTCCTCCTTCCATAAAGCAGCACGGCCTTCAAGAGGAAGTTTTCGAACTATAGTATCGATGGTCCTGGGAGCTAAGAAACGTACTAATTCGCCTTCTGCTTCACCCAAGTTCTCTATCAGGAATCTTACCTTAATCCTCGAAATACCTTCTTCGTTGCTCACTATTTCACTCTCGCTTTGAAAATAGTCAATACGACTTCTTCGAGTTAGAATGGGGACCTAATACTTAAGATCATATTTAACTCTTACACTTGCCGCATCCAATTTGAGCAATCGCCTCGCATGCTAATGTTTCGAAAGGTGAAGTGCCCTCTTGTCCCCAGCTCGTTTACAAAAGGCTCAAAACGCTTTCCCCAATAAAGTTGAGCTGTTCCTCAGTGACTCCAGGATGAACCGGTAGAGAAAACACTTGCTCAGACGCCTTCTCTGTCTCCGGCAGTCTCACTTTCCCGTGCTGTTGATAGTAAGGCATGGTGTGCACAGGGTGTACGTAGTAAGCTTCCGCACCAATGCCCTTCTTTTTGAGTTGCTCCACAAGTACATCTCGTTCATTCCTTTTTCCATTCTTGAGTCTGGCTGTGTAGAGGTACCAGCTGTGTTGGCGGTCTTTCGATTCTCCAGGTAATTGAAGTCTTGCAGTTTTCGAAAGTATCTTAGCGAGCTTTTGGGCATTTTCACGGCGTTTCTTTAGGAAAGAAGGTAGCTTCTTGAGCTGAACCAAACCTATCGCTGCCTGTATTTCAGACATGCGATAATTGTAGCCAAGCATCTGTGACGAGTACTTGGCTTTCTCCCCATGAGTCCTGACCATTCGCACCAGATCATCTATCTCGTCAATATCAGTTGTCACGACACCGCCCTCACCTGTTGTCATGTTCTTGCTTGCGTAAAGACTCCAGCAAGCTGCATCAGCAAAAAATCCAGCAGGCTTACCCTTGTAAGTTGCGCCATGTGATTGAGCTGCATCTTCAATAACGGATAGCCCATGTTTTTCAGCGATATCGTTAATACAGTCATAATCAGCAGGGTAACCGTACAGGTCCACTGGCAAGATGCATCGGGTCTTTTTCGTAACGTTCTTCTGGATTTCTGCAGGAGAAATATTGTACGTTAATGGGTCTATGTCTGCAAAGACAGGTTTTCCACCCGCCATAACAACTGCTTCAGCGGTAGCAACAAAAGTGAGACTCGGCAATATCACCTCGTCACCATTTTTGACACCTGCCGCAACGATCGCAGAATGCAGAGCTGCCGTGCCGGTATTGACCGCTACAGCATGCTTCACACCCGAGTAATCCGCAAAATTCTTTTCAAACTGGGTAACCATAGGACCGGCACCCAACGCGCTAGTCAAAGGACCATTTCTTAATACTTTGACAACTGCTTCGATTTCTTCCTCGCCGATACTTGGAGAGTTTATTGGAATCACGCTCTCAGCCCCAAGGATATTGAGAAGTAAAGTTCAATCGAACTATATTTCGGTTTACCCACAAGCTCAATGACAAACCGATTTACAGAATCATTCAGTTGACACGAAGTATTCGACTCTATAGTCGGCTATTACTCTCTGCTTACGCGCACGTAAATCCTCATCCAACCTGTAATCCCCTGTATCGACCTTAAGAAAACCGCGCAAACTCCCCAGTTTGGATTCTGTTGCCACAACCATAATGTTATCCAAGCCCACCTGCCTGATGACCTCGGGGCTGATCTGCTGATTTCCCCTCCCGAAAATGAAACCTTGCCCCCCAATCGGCGTAACAATTATCCGCGCTGTCTTGCCTCTTATGGCCTCTAAGATTTGCTTCTCATTAACATCACTCGCCACCAATTTCTTGTCGCAGAATAAGTCTACACCCAAAAGAGTCTTCTTCGCGTCTAATAGATCGCCAATAGTCCGCGTAGTTGTCCCAGGACCGATTATATAGATGAAATCCGGTTTCATGTTTTCAATAACGAATATTGCTACAGCTGCTTGGTTGCGCAATTCACTCTCCGTGATCGGCGTCGCCAACTTATTCGCTTGGATCAGATGAGGCTCGTAAGGCGTCAATACGTATCCAAAAAGTTCAGCGGACAGACTCCCCGATCGGAAGGCTTCCTCGTCGACATCCATTACCTCTGCTTCCCTCAGCGGCAATTCGCCTGCTATGTAGCCTAAGACAACTCTCGCTGCAGCTTGTGAGGTCACAGCGAATACCGCACTGTGCATTTTCACGCCGGTAGGCACACCCAACACAGGAATGGCTGTGCCTACTGCCTGAAGGATATCTCGGGCGGTTCCGTCTCCGCCGCAGAAAACGATAAGCGTTACCCCTATTTGACGCATCTTTGCGGCGATTTCCCTTGTATCTTCGGCTGAGGTTTCTTCCTTCCTCTCACCGAGAACTGAGACGTTGAGACGGAGACTCTTTGATTCATCTTCCCCCATTTTTCCTGCGCCTACGACGAGATGCACACGGTTTTCTGCAAGATTAAGGCCTGATAAGAAAGCTTTCGCCTTCGCCGGCGCAGATGGTTTGGCTCCCAATGATCTGGCCTTATTCAAGATTGCCTGACCGTCTGTCCCTTTAAGTCCGACAGCTCCTCCCATTCCTGCAACCGGGTTGACAATTAGGCCAATCGAGGCCTTGTCAGTACTCAAACACTGCACCAAACAGATCTTGTACTTTAGACTATAATATCAATAGAACAGACTGATAAAAACAAAATAATCCGGAAGAATGTATGGCTCAAGATTTGAAAGAAAGAGGGTAAGGGATAGCTCTGTTCTCAGAACTTTTCCGGGTGTCCTTAGATGGGTTCGCAGCTTATGTATTTCTTGTTGACGTCTTCTAGCCAAGGATAGAGCTTATGCAGTTTATCCATCGATTCAGCAACTTTCTCTGTTGGGTACTCGTAGGGTTGTAGTCTTCCGCTGAAGTACTCGTCGTAGGCTGCCATGTCGAAGAATCCGTGACCGCATAGCACGAACAGGATGGTCTTTTCCTCCCCTGTCTCTTTGCATCTCAAAGCCTCATCGATTGCGCCTTTTATTGCATGAGACGGTTCAGGTGCAGGAATTATGCCTTCAGTCCGGATGAAGAGTTTTGCGGCATCGAAGACTTCTATCTGACTGTAAGCCCGAGTTTCCAATTGGTTCTCAGAGGCAAGCAAGCTTATCGTAGGAGCTATTCCATGGTAGCGCAATCCACCTGCGTGTATTGGTGCCGGGATGAAATCATGGCCTAAAGTATGCATCGGCACTAGCGGGGTAATTCTCGCCGTATCCCCGTGATCGTATTGGTATTCGCCCTTTGTAACTTTGGGGCAGGCCGTGGCTTCTGTGGCCACAAAACGCGTGTTTTTCGGTGCTTTTCCAGTGACTTTGTCATGGTAGAAAGGCCAGAACATACCTGAGAAGCTACTTCCGCCTCCTATGCAACCGTATATGACGTCTGGGTAATCTCCTGCGATTTCCATCTGCTCCTTAGCTTCTAGACCCTCAACGGTTTGATGCAATAGTACGTGGTTGAAAACGCTGCCTATGGTGTAGTTTGCTTCTTTTTCGTTGGTCAAAGCGTCTTCAACGGCTTCGCTTATTGCTATTCCCAAGCTGCCTTTGTTATCTGGATCCTCTGCAAGGATTTTTCTGCCGCTTTCGGTCTGTTTGCTGGGGCTTGCATAGCATTGTGCTCCAAAAGCTTCCATCATCATTCTTCTGTATGGTTTCTGGTCGTAACTTGCCCTGACCATGTAGACAGTTGCTTTTAGCCCAAAAGTCATTGCAGCGAAAGCAAGCGCAGAACCCCACTGTCCAGCTCCTGTTTCTGTAGTTAATCGTTCGGTACCTTCCTTCATATTATAGTAGGCTTGGGGAACTGCCGTGTTAGGCTTGTGGCTTCCCGCTGGACTAGTTCCTTCGTACTTGTAGTAGATCTTAGCAGGGGTCTTTAGAGCCTTCTCAAGCCCTATTGCTCTGAAAAGAGGAGTCGGTCTCCACAGTCTGTATACATCTCGTACTTCTTCTGGGATGTCTATCCATCGAGCGGTGCTAATTTCTTGGCCGATGATCTCCTTGGGAAATATCCTCGGGACTATTCCCACTCCTGGCTCCCTCGTCGCAGGGTCAATAAACGGAGGGAGAGGTTTCGGTAGGTCGGGAACAATATTATACCATTGCTTCGGTATCTGACTTTCGTCCAGTAGTATCTTTCTTGTTGACATTTTGTTTCTTTTCCGTTTTTTATTCCGATGAAAAAAGCCACCAACACTTTTATACTTTGCTGTACATAAGTGTACATGAAGGAACAAGTTCGTGTGGAACACCATAAAGAAATACCTATCAGAGTACCCCGAACGCCTCAAAGTCGCCCGGGTACTGGTCGAAAATGGACTCAGTGTAGTTGACAACAAAATATGTCTTAACCAAATTGAGGTCCCACCCGTCCGCGTAGCCAGAGTCGCAGGTGTTGACAGGCGGACAGTAAACGAAACAATGAGCCTCATCAAAGAGAACCGCGAGATCCGGCTAATCTTTGAGGAAATAAGGCCTGCAGGGCATTCTCTCAAAGAAATAGCTAAACACCTAAACCTAGGCGTAATCGAAATAACAGCGACCGACCCGACAATGCCAGGTATCTTGGCAAATTCTTCAATGCTGCTTACAAAAGAGGGTTTGAGCATCAGACAAGCAATAGTGGATGACCCGGAGCTCTCACCCGAACCAAGGCTCACGCTTATCGTTGAGAAGAAAATTCCAGGTAAACTAATCCCGAAACTGCTAAAAATCAGCGGCGTTGCCAAAATATCAGTTTACTAGCTAACCAAACATAACAGAAGATACGTATTTTGCCGGCCAAAGGTCAATTAAGTTTGTACTGCTAGAAAAACTTATATGGCAAATGTGTTTTGTTGTTGTTCGCATTAGGGAGGTTTATTTGATTTGTCATCATCTGGACAGGCTGGTGGGGTACCCGTTCTTGTGCTAAGGGAAGGCTCAAATCGTTCTCAGGGAAGAGACACTCAACACGGGAACATCACCGCAGTAAAAATAGTGGCCGAAAGCGTTAGGAGCGCTTTAGGACCCAAAGGCATGGATAAAATGCTCGTCGACAGTTTTGGCGATGTAACAATAACAAGTGACGGCCGTACAATTTTGGATGAAATGGACATTCAGCATCCTGCTGCGAAGATGATGCTCGAGGTCGCCAAAACACAAGACAACGAAGCCGGCGACGGCACAACATCTGCTGTCATTATAGCAGGAGAACTATTGAACAAGGCTGAAGAGTTGATTGACAAGAACATTCATCCAACCATAATAATTGATGGTTACAGGAAGGCCGCAGAAAAAGCACTGGACACGATTGAGGAAATAGCCGTGCCTGTTGATCTGAAAGCCAAAGACTACCTGAAGAAAGTTGCCATAACAGCGATGGCCAGCAAACTCGTGGCTGATTACAAAGAATATTTGGCAGACTTGGTCGTCAAAGCTATGCTGGCGGTAGCGGAGAAGCAAGACGGTACATACAAGGCCGACGTGGAAGACGTCAGAGTTGAAAAGAAACCTGGCGAGTCAATCGGAGCCACAGTCTTGATAAATGGCATAGTCCTCGACAAGGAAGTTGTTCAGTCAGGAATGCCTAAACGAGTAGAAAACGCCAAAATCGCATTACTCGACACCTCTCTAGAAATCGAAAAGACAGAATTTGACGCCAAGATTAGTATCGAAAGTCCAGACCAGATTGAAGCTTTCCTGAAACAAGAGGAACAAATGCTCAGGACCATGGTGGACAAGATCACTCAAGCAGGCGCAAATGTCGTGATCTGCCAAAAAGGAATTGACGACATGGTACAGCACTTCCTTTCACGAAAGGGTTTACTCGCAGTCCGCAGGGCAAAAAAATCTGACATAGAAATGTTGGCGAAAGCCACAGGTGCAAGAATAATCACTAAATTGGACGATATTACATCAGCCGATCTTGGGTATGCAGCTCTAGTCGAAGAACGAAAGATCGGTGACGACAAGATGACTTTCGTTGAAGGCTGCAAACACCCGAAAGCAGTAACACTCCTGATAAGAGGTGGAACACAGCGAATGATCTCCGAAGCTGAACGTTCAATACACGACGCACTATGTGTAGTAAGAGATGTTATTCAAGAACCAAAAGTAGTAGCTGGAGGAGGCTCTCCCGAACTCGAAATGGCACGCGTACTCAAGACTTACGCTGATACTTTGCCCGGAAGAGAACAACTTGCAGTCAGAGCCTACGCAGAAGCCTTAGAGGCAATCGCAATAACACTTGCAGAAAACGCTGGATTGGACCCAATCGACATCCTTTCAGAATTAAGGTCGAGACACGAAAAAGGCGAAAAAAGGGCAGGCATAGAAGTTCTGACTGGAAAAGTACAAAACATGTCAGAAATGGGTGTTTTCGAACCAATAACAGTGAAGAAACAGATAATAAAATCTGCAACCGAAGCAGCTTCCATGATCCTCAAAATCGATGACATGATCGCAGCTGGAAAAATGAAAGCGCCTCCTACTCCACCGGGTGGAGGGGGTCCAGGCGGAATGTACCCGGGTGCTGGAGAGTATTAGACTACGTCAAAACTTGAGAGAATTACTGTAGGTCCTCCGAAAATCACTCGGTTTGAGAAAGCCCGCATAGTCGGAGCAAGAGCACTTCAGATTTCCATGGGCGCTCCCATTCTCGTAGACGCTGAGTCAATCATTACAAATCCGATTGATATCGCCCTTAAAGAGCTTGAAGGCGGCATATTGCCTATCACCATCAGGAGAACATTGCCTGACGGAACCTTCCAAGACATTCCACTGAAGTGGCTTCTCACATAGAAAACTAAGCACCCTTATTGTTCCTTAGAATTTCCTCTGCTTTCTCAAGAGTATCTCGGATGCGTCCCCAGTGGGCTCCCTGCCAATATATCTTGCCGCATTTTGGGCATCTCCAAAAAGAATTGCAATTGGCAAATGTGTTGAGCTCTAATTCACCCTTCACCTGTTCTTTTGGTCTGGGCTCAATTTTCGAATTGCACATCGGGCATCGGGATTTCTCCATTTCGATTTTCAATGGAATTTTGAATCGGATGGCGAGTTCGGCTAATTTCTCAGGTTCTGTCTTACCCTCTAAATAATATGCCTGGATACCTTTGGATGCCGCCCGTCGATAAAGCTCCATGTCTCTCGTCAGAAGAATTCTATTTTCATTTCTGGCTATATCCAACAATTCAGAATCTTCGAGTTGCTTGAAGTATTCTACGTCTTGTCCTAGCATGCGAAGCCATCGGGTGAGTTTTCCCAGCATACCATCTGCGACGAATTTCACGCCGTATCTCCTTGGATTACTCTGCCACTTCCCGCTTCCGCGATGATGTCTTGGTTTTCCATAATCAATAAACCATTCACGTAGGTTCTCACGGGTTTCCCTTGGACTTCCCAACCGTCGTAGGGCGAAAACTTGGCTTTGGAGTGAAATCTAGAAGCATCAATCTTGTATTTTTGCCTGTAATCTACAACGGTCAAGTTCGCCTTTTTTCCCTGCTCCAATCGACCTCGATCTTTTAAATTAAAGATTTCAGCTGGTCTTTCTGCGAGCAAGTGAACCATTTGCTCTAGCGAAAGCCGATTTTTTCTAACCATAGTTAGCATTAACGGTAGAGTGGTCTCAAGGCCTGGAACACCGACTTTCACATCCCAGACGCTGCTCGCAGATTTCTCAGTCCATGTATGCGGGGCATGGTCAGACCCTAACGTGTCAACCCAACCCTCCGCTATTCCATTCCACAATGCTTCAATGTGGCTCTCACTGCGAAGCGGAGGCATCATAATCAATAGAGAGCCATATCGCCTAACATCTACATCTGACAGAAGAAGGTGGTTAGGCGTTACTTCACAAGTCACCGTTCTGCCAGACTTTTTCGCCTCAATTGCGGCGTTCATTCCTTCTTCAGATGTCAAATGGCAAAAGTGCAGGTGAACATTCGTTACTTTGCTTGTTTCTAATAGACGCTTGATAGCTGTGACTTCGACCTCTTCCGAATGCGCCTTCAGAAATGCAGCAGAGTCGTTGCGATTTGCCCTTTTCATCTTTTCTACGTTTGCAGTCAGAAGCGATTTATCTTCTGCATGCACGGCCACAGTGACTTTCTCGTCGCCCGCCTTTCTTAACGCATCTGAAAGCTCTTCGTCACTGTCAATGTCTAATCCACCAACTTGATTGCCCATAAAGAGCTTGAAGGCTACAGCCCCCTGATGCACTATGCCCGGGATCTCGTCCTTATCGTTTGGGAATTCAGAATAGAAACCGACATCAACGAGGGTCTTTCTTTCGGCTATTTGCATGCGATTCTTCAATGCAAACACGCTGTCAGTCACTGGATCATTGTTGGGCATATCCAGAACGGTTGTGAACCCACCAGCAGCCGAAGCAGCCGTTCCTGTGTAAAAGTCTTCTTTGTACGCTTTCTCCTCATCCCGGAGGTGCACATGCGCATCGATTAAACCTGGCAAGACCAACTGTTTTTGCAGATCGGTTTTCTCGTCAGCGCTCGGCATATGTGTCTCTTTTCCAATTTTGAAGATTCTTCCATCTTGAATGGCTATGCTGCAGTCGACTACTTCGCGGTTCAAATACGCTTTAGCATTCGCTAACACAGAATCTACAATCAAGTTGGCCGTTCTCTCAAGTTGAATAGCATATGTAAAGTTAAAAAAGGTTATAGTTTGTTTTTCAGTGTTCCAGTTCTATGCGGCATTCTTCGCATAGACTTTGTCCATTGACGTCTCTGAGGTTTTCAGAGTAACTGCCGCAGCGATCACAGTATCCAGAAAGAGGTGCTTCTTCTTCGGTTTGGTCCTCGTCTGCCGATTCAATGCGTGTTCTTTCTTGAATTATCTCTATTAGTTCAGGCATCACCGCTAGAATGTCTTTGCTTGAGATTAGTCCGACAAGGTTGTCTTTGTAGAGGACTCCAAGGCGCCTGATGTCAAGTCTACTCATTCTTCTCGCTGCTTCGCTAATCGTAGCTTCCGGCTCTATTGTGACCAATGGGGATGACATGATTTCTTTAGCTCGAATGGCATCTGGTTTGAGGTTTTTAGACAATACTCCCCTAACCAAATCTCTCTCTGTTATGATTCCAACTGGCTTTCCTGATTTGTTCGTGACTATTACGCAGCCGAGGTTGTTTTCATCCATAACTTTAGCGACCTTGTTTGAAGTATCTTCTTCGTCTAAGGTTACCACGGGGCTGCTCATGGCATCTTTCACTAGCATTCTTGTTCTTAACCCAATATCTGACACAGCTTGAATCACTCCAACAGTTTAGCCATGGTTTGGCTTCTCAGGTCAAAGATAACTAGCCCAGAATTTAAGAGTTGCCTAAGTTGGCGCGCGCTTTGTTATAGGTCTCTCATTCTAACGGTATCATCGCAACTAATGCGTAACCAATACCGGTAACGAATGGAGCAACTTAGGGCTTCATTGATTACTCGCTTATGTCAAAATCGTACTAGAATAGCCAAATATGTCAACATCGCTTTGATCCTAAAATTGAGAGCAGATATATAAGGCAGTGGATTAAATATCTGATTGGCTAAGAGCTAGAGGTTAAGAATAGTTGCCATTTAAGCGAAAAAGCCGAGGAAGATCCAAAGGCAGCAAAGGTAGCAGTGGTCTTGTTCAATGTGCTAACTGCGGATCCATGGTCCCGCGCGACAAAGCCAAAAGGAATACAAGACGAGTATCTTTCGTTGAACCGCAACTAGCCAAAGAGCTTCGGCAGAAAGGAACCTACTTAGCTTCGTGGGTGGATACGAAATATTATTGTATTTCGTGTGCTGTGCACCGCGGAATTGTGAAGGTTAGAGCTGAAGACGAACGCCACACAAAGTACAAAAGAAGAAGATACTAATTCTCTAAACGGCCTCACATTTTCCTAAGAGATTTGTATACGTGTATTCCCCTTTGCAGCACTGTTAGGTTCGTCAGTATTGCAAGAAGAATGATACCGCCTTCCAAAGCCGGAAGCCAGAATATTCCTATCAGAGTTACTGCAGCAAGAATTAGCACACGCTCAGGTCTTTCAGCAATGCCTATTGACTCCATTCTTATTCCTGCTGCCTCTGCTCTGGCTCGACTATAACTGACTAACACGGAACCGATTAGAACGGCCAACCCCGCAAAAGGGTTGCAAAATCCTCCGATTATCACACCTGCAATTACAATTGCATCTGAATACCTGTCCAATAGGGAATCAAGAAAACCGCCAAAAGGGGTGGCTTGTTGATAATTTCGGGCTAAGGCGCCATCCAACGTGTCGCAAAATCCCGATGCCAAAAGTAAAATAAAGGCGAGAAAAAGCATCGAAGGCTGACCCGATCCGATGCCATAAATCGCAGCTGAAAAAATGGAAAGTACAAGACCCAAGACGCTTATACTATTCGGGGTCAATCCCACCCTATGAGCAGCTTTCGCTTCAGAAAGCAAGATCTGTTGAACTTTCTCTTTTAATTTAGTTAACAACTCTGGATCGCTATTTGTATATCAAAACTTATTATTTAAACTGGACATAATGCAGTTCTATCTTAAGCAAGCCTTGCCCTTCCTAAGTAAAAGGTTGATTGCGGCGTCAATTTCGTTAGTTGTGGTTTGCTTATCTTAGATGCAGAAAATAGAAATTGAATTAGCGAAATTCTTGTAGGCTGAATCACGTCTTTTGAGTGAACTTATAAGTGGGATGTCGAATTATGTAGAGGCAGTAACGTTCTGTGGCGAACAGAATCGCCTAAACAGCAACGTTACACTAAAGAAACAATAAAAAGGAGTGAAGAAAATGACTCAAAATGCAGATGTTATCTTCGTCGGAAATAAACCACCAATGAGCTATGTTCTGGCAATAATCACAAGTCTCTCCTCAGGAACCCTTAATGAAGTTACATTGAAGGCACGCGGGCAAGCTATAACCACAGCGGTGGATGTTGCTGAAATAGCTAGAAATCGGTTCATTAAAGATCTGACTGTGACCAATATAGCCATCGGAACAGCGGAAATGCCTCCGAGAGAAGGCGAGAGCAGGTCTAGAATGGTTTCGACGATGGAAATAACGCTGACCAAAAAAGCAAACTAAGAATGCGGAACAGGCAATAGCTAAAAATCTAAAATTTTCTTTTATTTTCAGTTTCTTTCCGAAGTTCGTTTCGTTTGTAATATTGGAAGTTACGTAAGCTCAGAAAGATATTCTCAATTTCCTTTTCAGTTATTTCGACCTGCTGAAAAACGCAGTTCGAATCAGGGAAAGAAGGTAGACATTGAAAGCTATACTTTGTTTTATGACTTCAACGCTTTCTTCAGTTCATCTGCTTTGTCAGTTGTCTCCCACGTAAAATCCGGATCATCTCTTCCGAAATGTCCGAAAACAGCTGTTTTCCTGTATATGGGTCTCAAAAGGCGTAGATGTTCAATAATCGCCTTGGGTCTCATGTCAAAGTGTTTCTTCACAAGTGCTAGGATTTCTTCGTCTGGCAACTTTCCTGTGCCGTAAGTGTTCACGAACACGGATATCGGTTGAGCGACCCCAATAGCGTATGATATTTGAATTTCACATTGGTCGGCTAAACCTGCAGCAACTATGTTCTTGGCAATATACCTAGCCATGTAACATCCTGATCTGTCCACTTTTGAGGGGTCTTTTCCAGAAAAACATCCTCCGCCATGGCTTCCAACTCCCCCGTAGGTGTCAACGATGATTTTTCTTCCTGTTAGACCTGAATCTGCCAAGGTTCCCCCAACCACGAACCGTCCGGTTCCGTTAATGATGTACCGTGTTTCCGCGTCTAACATTTCCGCGGGAACGACTGGTTTTATCACTTGGTTGATTATATCTTCCTTCATTTTTTCAGTGTTGACTTTGTCAGTGTGCTGAGCCGCAATTACAACAGCGTTCACTCTTTTCGGCATTCTGTTGAAATATTCAACGGTTACTTGGGATTTGCAGTCCGGTCTCAAATACGGGAGGATACCTTTCTTTCGGCACTCGGACAATCGCTTCACGAGTTTATGCGCCAACATTATCGGCAACGGCATCAACTCTTTTGTCTCAGTTGTGGCGTAACCAAACATCATTCCTTGGTCTCCCGCACCCTGTTCATGAGTTTCGGTTTCGTTTACTCCTCTCGCAATATCTGGAGATTGCTCCTCCAAAGAAACCAGTATGCCGCAGGTTTCCCAGTCTAATCCGTCTCTGGCATTATCAAAACCTATTTCCTTGAGAGTGTTCCTCACAATTTTAGGTATCGACACATAACATTTGGTAGTGATTTGGCCGGTAACAACGACGTTGCCTTGCATCACCAACGTTTCGCAGTCAACCCGTGCCTTCGGGTCGTTGCTCAATATGGCGTCAAGAACGCTATCGGAGATCTGGTCTGCAACCTTGTCTGGATGTCCTTCTCCAACAGACTCCGAGGTGAACAAGTATTTTCCATTTCTTCGCATAATAATTCTCAGCTCTCATGTTTGTGATAGGGGGTTTAATAACTAAACATTTTTCTTAAAAGGCTTTCTCCAAAACCGGAGCAACCGCATCAAACGAAACAACTTCTATCTTGGAATTCAAACAACAAAAAACCCAAATCGTGGCATCGAACGAATTTTAGGGAAAGAGTGCACATCGATTGCCTCGTGCCATTTAGAAGTACAACCCTTAAATGCCCAGAAAATAACCCATAACATAAGTGAATGCAATGTCTGTATCAGATGAGAAATTACCTATATCTGAGACTTACAAAGTGTTGGACTTCGTTACGATTTTTAAGAGCCCCAAATGGTGGGAGGCAGTTGTGCTTTACGAATCAACTGGAAAGCGTTCAATAGGCTTCTATCTGTGGGTTAAAAGAAACGATGTATGGAAGAGAAAGAACAAGTTCAGCTTCAGAAACTTGGATGAGTGGAATAAATTGAAAACCGCAGCAGAGCAGCTTGCACCAAAGTTGTCTCCAAAGTAACGACAATCTCTAAAATGAAGCGCCAAATTCTTAGCTTGATTTCGATTTCGGAGTTTTCCGTTCACACAAATTATAATAGTTAGCCATTTTAAATAGAACTGTTGAAGCCTTATGCCCTCCACATTCAAGAAATTCATTGAAAATCTTGCTCGTGGAAAAGCACCTGGGCCGTCCACCTCGTTTTCGATGTTTCATTTCTTCCTCGCTTTAGAGCTTATGGCAAAAAAACCCCTAGGACGCAACAAGCTGGCTAGAGAGCTCTCCGTGGGAGACGGTGCCGTTCGAACAATAATTAGACGTTTGAAAGAGGCTGATCTAATTACTATCAAGAAGGAAGGCTGCAAGCTCACCGAGAAGGGCTTGAGTGTTTGGAGAACCTTTGAAGACATCTTTCCCAAGAGGCTCCCGCTCGGAGAGACCGAGCTCACAAAAGCTGGCCCCAACTTTGCTTTCCTCGTCAAAGACAGCGGTAATAAAATAAAATCAGGAATTGAGCAACGCGACGCTGCAATAATGGGCGGTGCAAAACGCGCCATCGTCATAGTCTCAAAAGATAATCACCTGGTTATAGAATCAATTAGCAATGACGTGGCTAAACAGTTTCCAAAAGCGGCAGACCAGATCATGGAGAGCTTCAAGCCAAAGGATAATGATGCAATAGTGATAGCCAGCGCCGACAATATTCTGAAGGCAAAGCGAGGTGCTTTCGCAGCAAGCTGGATACTTGTTGACAGCAAAAAGAAAGAATAGCTCTTACCTTAAGTTGTGTATTTTTCTCCTCCACTGAGGATTCGCTCTAAAGTAGTGTTAACATTTGTCAGTCCTTGATTTGTCTTCGCTGAAACAGGAATCAAAAGAAACTTCAAGCCAAGCTGGCCAATGGCCCTCATCATGTTTCTGCTAAATAATCGTTTTGACCCTTCAAGCTCCTGTTCGATCGCATCTTCCAAAGCCCGCGGGTCAGCTGACCAATCCGCGATTTTATCCGCTTGCTCCTTTGGGACCAGGTCACATTTTGAGAGCAGATGTACTTGTGGCTGGAAAAATCGATTGTAAACAGCAGCCGAGAGAAACATGTTCGAAACATAATTTAGGGGATTGATGGAAAAAACCGAGTCGAATAAGTACACTATGGCTTTAGGTTCCTTCGTCAGTTCGTCAACGATGTATGGTCCGCTTGCCCTAAAGGCGAACAGTTCCATCTGTCCAGGAGTGTCAACCAGAACCATATCCGCATCAACTTCTTCGATGTCTCTAGTGACTTTTTCAATTTGATCCGCAATGAGATCCGCAGCCAATATCAAGGCACCATTAGGGCCCAACCCATATTTCTCCATTAGATTGCCAACATCCACATAGTTCCGGATATCAACATCGGGTGAATATGGAAGTTTCAGAACCCCGGGATCCAGGTTTACGATGGCAACATCTTGCTTTGACATTTTT
>CAYSOZ010000003.1:0-22621 GCA_964432815.1 uncultured Candidatus Bathyarchaeia archaeon | reverse complement strand
ATTAAAACCTTCCAACATATTCACCCAAGCTGACCCACGGCTTTGATAATTAAGAAAAATGTAAAAGGAAGCTTTTCTCAGAGTTTTCAACAGCCGGGGCCCTTCTTTCTCCAACCCTCAAAGAATGCTAACCATTCCGACATTACTCAGCAAGCTCCGAATCATTCTTAAACTGCGCCCGCGAAATTATCTGTCTTAAGGAAGTTAGACTAACCATGGAACCTTGGGACCTTGTGATAGTCGGCGCCGGTCCTGCCGGCTTGTCGTCTGGGATTTACGGTGCCCGAAGTGGATTGAAGACCATGATCATTGAAGAGAAAATGGCTGGTGGAACGACTTCTGACGCTCCCAGTGTCGAGAATTATCCCGGTTTCGCTCACATCAGCGGGGGCGAACTGGCAGAAAAGATGACCATTCACTGTAGAAAGATGGGTGTGGCCATCCGCGAACTCGAACCCGTATCTGCCCTAAACCTTCAAGGTGACGAAAAGACCGTTGTAACTCACAAAACGGAACACAGCGCTAAAGCCCTCATAATTGCAACAGGCTCCCATTACCGGGAAATCGGGGTGCCTGGTGAAAAGGAATTTCGGGGAAAGGGAGTGAGCTACTGCGCTGTATGTGATGGTCCCTTTTTTAAAGACAAGAGAGTGCTTGTGGTCGGAGGCGGAAATTCTGCAGCCACAGCTATTCTGTACCTTTCAGGAATCGTGGGCGAGGTGGTGGTTGTCCATCGTAGACACGCTTTCCGGGCCGAAGAAGCATTGGTGAGAGATATTGAAGGAAAAAAGAACGTGCAGGTTCTCTGGAATACTGAAGTGTGCGAAATCTTGGGAGAAAAACTAGTTAACAAGGTTGTCTTGTTTGACAATGAGAAAGGGGAGACCAGGGAATTAGCGGTTGACGGGATCTTTGTTCAGGTGGGTGAAGCACCTAACAGTCAGATAGCCAGAGAAGCAGGTGTGGAAGTCGACGAGCATGGATACATCAAAACCGATATTTTTCAGAGAACAAACTTTGCTGGCGTTTATGCTGCAGGAGACGTTACAAATCATCCCGTAAAGCAGGTGGGCACTGCCGTCGGTCAGGGCATCACTGCAGCTCTCGAGGCTTACGCTTACATCAGACAACCCTACTACCGAAAATAAGGGGAAAGGATTATATCATCCAAAATCCCTTCTCAAACCTTCATAAGCATAATTTAGGAATGCTTACGCGTTAGAAACGCCATTGGAATGCTAAAAGAGGTCCAAAACAATGAGTGAGTGTCTCGCTGCGGTGGAAATCAATCAAGACCTATGTAGCAAGTGTTGCGTATGCCACTCTATTTGCCCTTATGAAGCCATACATCGTGACGCTGAAACAGGAAAGGTAGAGATTAACATAAAAGAATGCCAAGTATGCGGTATATGCTATAGTGCTTGTCCCGTTTCGGCCATTAAGATGACTTACTACGATTATGATCATCTTTTGGATTACGTGGATTGTGTAAGGAAGAACAATAAAAGTGATACATTGGTTTTGATGTGCCGTGGAAACTCGCCTTCTTCATGCGAAGTCGAGGAGATACTGGTGGACCAAGGCATAGGCGTTAAAGATTATATTCCGTTGAGGGTGCCCTGTTCGGGCAGAATTCCAACCGACTTCGTCTTCAAGACCCTGAAGTCAGGAGTCAATAACATCGTTTCAGTCCAGTGTGAAGACAAATTCTGCCGCTACAAAGAAGGCACCAAAATCAACACAAGAAGGTTTCAACTGAGCAAGAACGTTTTGCATCAATTGGGCTTTGACGACAACGCGCTGAAAGTTGTGAAGTATTCGCGGAAAGCGATTTATGACACAAAAAAATGTGTAGGCTGCGACAAATGTGTCTTCATATGTCCATATGACGCTATCAAAGCGGAACCCTTTTCGACCCCGAAAATAATACTTGAGGACTGTGTGGGCTGCGGCGCTTGCGCATTGGTCTGCCCACATCAATCCATTGAAGTCAAAGGTTTTGAGTTTGAGAATGTCTTGAAACGTTACGGTGAAGCCGCAACAAAATTGAAAGGCATAAGCAAGGCCCCCACACTTCTGGCGTTTGTCTGCCAGTGGTCAGAGTTTTCAGCTCTAGACAATCCTGACAGCGTATTCGGAGGCAAGAACGCCTTTGTCTTGGAGGTTCCGTGTTTCAAGGCTTTGGATCCGGTTCACGTAATCAATGCTCTAAAGTGCGGCTTTGACGGCGTGATCGGCGCGGTATGTTCTGCTGAAGACTGCAAACTCGAAAAGGGCAGGGACGCTGCAGAAAGGAACTTGGTCGTCCTAAAGAACGCACTGAAGAAAATGAACTTACTCGATAATTTCGAATATTACGAAGCGTCGCCGAGATGTGAAGGCGAATTCAAGAAAACGGTAGACGCTTTCTATGCAAAGCTCAAGGCAAAGAAACAATGCGAAATTGCTGTTGCGGAGGCGAAGTGAAAATGTACAAGATAGTAACCAAGAAAGAACTGGCTCTCAAAGAAAAGCTGTTTGAAGTTGAGGCTCCTGACATCGCTGCAAAAGCACAACCCGGGCAGTTTGTTATACTCATCATCGGCGAGAAAGGCGAACGAGTTCCGCTGACAATATGTGGTTATGACAGGGAAAAGGGCACGGTCTCTTTTGCTTTCCACGAGGTTGGGAAAACCACAAAAGAACTAGGGATCCTAAACGAAGGTGACTCCATAGAGAACTTGACAGGTCCACTGGGAAATCCTTCTGAAATCAAGAAATATGGCAAAGTTCTATGCGTCGGCGGTAGCATAATGATTGCGCCCTTGCTGTTACAGGTCAAAGCCATGATAGAAGCAGGCAATGAGGTGACGACAGTGTTGGGCTCAAGGATAGCCGAAGCTCTTTTCATGGAGGACGAAGCCAAAGCCATGAGCAAGGAACTGTACCTGGCAACTGATGATGGTTCTAAAGGTTACAAGGGCTTAGATTTCTTGAAGCAGTTACTTGAAACCGAGAAATTTGACCGCTGCGTTGTTATGGGACCTGTTGTTATGATGAAAGCTGTTAGCGAAATCACGAAACCTTTCGGCATACCCACGATTGTGACTTTGACGCCGATAATGATTGACGGCATGGGCATGTGTGGAGTCTGCAGAGTCACCGTTGGAGGGAAAATGCTATTTGGTTGCGTGGATGGTCCGGAATTTGACGGTCACAAAGTTGATTTTGATGAACTGATCCATCGTCAACGTTTATTCCTACCCGAGGAACGTTTGAACTCTGAATTATGGGAATTAGGAGGTTGCAGTTGTGGCAGAAGCCAAGCCTAAACCGAAGATTAAGAAAGAAGCCATTGAGATGCCTAAGCAGGAGCCTAAAGCACGTGTGAAGAATTTTAATGAGGTAGCTTTGGGGTATGACGAAGAACAAGCTCTTGAAGAGGCTAGCCGTTGCCTGCAATGTGTTAAGCCCCAGTGTGTGGTTGGCTGTCCAGTAGAAGTGCCAATTCCAGAATTCATCAAATGCCTCAGAGAAAAGAAGTATGCTGAAGGTATCGCCACGATTAAGGCAAAGAACGCTTTACCGGCTGTGTGCGGTCGTGTCTGTCCACAGGAAGAACAATGTCAAGTGAAGTGTGTTATGGGAAAAATCGGTCACCCCGTAAGCATAGGTCGTTTAGAGCGTTACTTGGCTGATTGGGAGAGAGAGCACGGTTTTCAGTTACCTGAAAAAGGTAAACCAACAGGGAAAAAAGTAGCTGTGGTCGGTGCTGGTCCCGCAGGACTTACTGTTGCAGCTGACTTGGTGAAGCTGGGTCATGATGTGACAATGTTTGAAGCACTTCACTTGGCAGGTGGAGTATTGGTTTATGGTATTCCCGAGTTCCGTTTACCCAAGAAGATCGTTCAGAACGAAGTCAATTACATCCAAAAACTTGGCGTTGATTTGCGATTGGGTAACTTGATCGGGAGAACTCATACCATTCCAGAACTCATGAAAAATGGGTATGAGGCCTTTTTCATCGGTTCCGGTGCTGGTTTGCCTCAGTTCATGGACCTACCTGGCGAGAACCTGGGCGGCATATATTCTGCCAACGAGTTTCTAATCCGAGTAAACCTGATGAAAGCATACAATTTTCCAGACTATGACACACCAATTCGGATCGGGAAACATGTTGTAGTCATCGGTGGCGGCAACGTTGCGATGGACTGTGCACGAAGCTCAATGCGACTTGGAGCCAGCGTGTGCTTACTTTATAGACGTTCACGAGAAGAATTGCCTGCTAGAAAAGAGGAAATTGAGAACGCTGAGGAAGAAGGACTTGTCTGCAAGTTCTTAGCTGCCCCATTGCGGTTCATCGGTGACGAAAAAGGCTGGGTCAAGGCCATGGACTGTGAATGCATGGAACTTGGTCCGCCTGACGCTTCGGGAAGAAGGCGACCTGTTCCGATCAAAGGTTCAGAATTCACCATGGAAACAGACACGGTCATAATCGCTATTGGACAAACGCCGAACCCGATCATACAGCGAACAACGGAGGGATTGGTGGTCAACCCCAAGCACGGCACCATAATAGTCGATGAGAACGGCAAGACGAGTTTGGACGGCGTCTACGCAGGCGGAGATGTAGCAACAGGCGCAGCTACAGTCATCAGCGCGATGGGCATGGGAAAGAAAGCAGCCAAATCGATGCATGAATATCTCCAGAACAAGAAATAACCATCTGAGAGAAGGTTATCGCAAAGAGAAATCGTTGTTCTTCTATCTCAATTGACCTGTATTATCAGTGTTCCGTTTCTAGCGCGATATTTGTTTGCCTTACGTTACCCTGAATTTACATCACGCTGAAGCCTCTTTTCTCCCGTCCTGAATGGATTGGACCGCACGAAATTGACCGCTAAGCCGCAAGAGAATACAGGAAAAATGAAGCGAAAAAAGATTTTTCCGACTTTTTTGGTTATGCTATTCTTCTTTCTGTCGCTTCATCTCTGGCATCTTCCAATGCATTTTCGAAATTCCTTCCTTCATGACTTCCATCAATTCTTCGTTGACTTCTACTTCAAGTGTCACTTTCATTCGGCCTTTTTTATCCTCAGACATTAAACCACCTCCTTAAGTCGTTCATTTGCTCTGGTAATATGTTATCAAGAACATGCATGGCTTGTCCCGAATTCAAGTCCAAGTCAACTTCAATATTGTAGTGGAATTTTCCAATTCGTCGTGTATGGGTCTTGTACTCGGAAATTGATCCTTCTTTTTTCCACTCGTCTAGTTTTCGTCCCAAATAGTAGGAGATAGCAGTGGGAGCTAATGGTTCAAAGAAGAAAGCAACGTTAATCATTAGACCCATAATTTTTTCGTTGACTGAAATAGGCACTTCCCCTCTTCTCAGAATTTGATTGTCGAAATCTGATTCATCATTACTAATATATCGAGACATTTCTTAAATATGTGTGATTGTCATGACCCAACAACAAGTTGAATACCGATGACTTTGGTCGATTTGAGTGAGCAGATTAAGAAATGTCAAAAGTGCAGGTTGTGGCAGACTACTCACAATGCTGTTCCCGGAGAGGGTTCGACGATCGCCAAGGTAATTTTGGTTGGGCAGAATCCAGGGGTCGAAGAGGATAAAACGGGAAGACCATTCGTAGGTAGATCGGGAAAATTCCTGAATCAGGTGTTGGGCAAAAACGGTATCGAACGCGAAGACCTCTTCATAACCAACATCGTCAAGCACGCAACTCCCAACAACAGGAAACCTCTGCCCGATGAAATTACATCTTGCATACCTTACCTTGAATGTCAGGTTCACTCTATTGACCCAAGAATAGTTGTTTTAATGGGCACTGTTGCTTGGCAAACTCCAAGAATGGAAGGAGTGGCGTATGTGGAAACGGTTCATCCTTCCGCTGCGATGCGATTCACAAAGATGAGAAAAAGATTTGAGGAAGACTTTGCACAACTCAAAAAACGCCTTTAACCGCGGCCGGTTTTTCCCGCAAAGACGCAAATAGTGTCTCAAGTGCAGAGAAACAATCTATTGATGGCTTCCTAAAGACATCGGCACTGTTAAGTAACAGAATTTATATCCTCTTACTACATCCCAGAACTGGGGTGGTGAAGAATACGCCAGAAAAGGTTTTGGTAACATCAGCGTGGCCCTACATCAACGTAACGCCTCATTTAGGCAACCTAGTAGGTTCGGTTCTGTCCGCTGACGTATCGGCCCGGTACTACAGACTCCGAGGCAATGACGTAATCATGGTAAGCGGCTCAGACGAACACGGCACTCCCATAGAAGTTGAAGCCCTTAAGGAAGGAATAAAGCCTAAAGAGCTCACGGACAGGAACCATAGTCGCGTAGCTGACCTTTTCAAACTGTGGAACGCCTCTTTCGACAATTACACGCGAACCGAAAGTCCTGTGCACAAAGAATTCGTCCAACATACGTTGATGCAAATCTACGATAACGGCTACATTTTCTCTCAAGATACACAAATGCTGTACTGCGAACAAGATCAGCGTTTCTTGCCTGACAGATTCGTAGAAGGTAAATGTCCTTACTGCGGTTACGTGCGTGCCCGAGGAGACCAATGCGACCAATGCGGACGGTTAATGGAAACAACGATCCTAATTGAACCTCGTTGCGTCATATGTGGTACTACACCAGCGACCAAAACCACGAAGCATTGGTACATTGACCTGTCACGGTTCGCAGAACCGCTAACACGATACATAAAAGAGAACAAACAACTCCCAGCTAACGCCAAAAACTTCAGTCTAAACTGGATAAAAGAAGGTTTGAAACCTCGTGCTGTAACAAGGGACGTCGAATGGGGTATCCCGGCTCCTTTTCCAGGATCAGAGGGCAAAACCATCTATGTCTGGGTTGACGCTGTCTTGGGATATATCTCAGCGACCATTGAATACTGTAGGCGCATCGGCGAGCCTGAAAAGTGGCGGGAGTTCTGGCTCGACAAAAGCGCGAAGACCCTGTACTTCGTTGGCAAAGACAACATACCATTCCATACGATAATACTGCCTGCGCTGTTGCTGGCTTCAGGCCAGAATTACAATTTACCTTGGAACGTATCCGCTACGGAGTTCCTCCAATTCAAAGGAGAAAAAGCTTCCAAGAGTCTGAGAATTGGTATATGGATAGATGAGGCACTTGAACTGTTTCCAGTGGATTATTGGCGTTTCTTCCTAATCGCGACGAGACCAGAGACAAAAGATTCCAACTTCTCATGGGAATTTTTCATCGAAAAAATCAACGCGGACCTGAATGACACCTTCGGCAACTTCATTCACAGAACTCTGACTTTCGTCAACTCCTACTTTGCAGGTGCAATTCCTAAACACAAAATATTAGCTGCTGAGGACGAGACAATACTTCACACTGTCCGAGAAAAAGTCAAAAACATTGCTGAAGAACTCGCAGATGCCAAACTGCAAGCAGCAGCAAATACTCTGATCAGCATAAGCCGTGTTGGGAACCAGTATTTGAACGAAAAAGAGCCTTGGAAACTCTTCAAAGAAGATAAAGAGAAAGCGGCAGTTGTTCTATACGTCACTTCGCAAATTGTAAAAGCAATAGCGGTGGTCTCAGCACCTTTCATTCCATCAACTGCTGAAAAACTCTGGGAAACACTCAACCTTCCTGGCAGCGTCCACAGGAGCTCGTGGGAAGAAGCGCTCAAACCTTTAGAATCTGGACATAAGATATCCAAATCAACGCCTCTTTTCAGTAAAATAGACGCTGACGAAAAGCGACTTGACGAGATGCTAGCAAAGATCAGAGAAAATGCAGCGAAAAAAGCCTAAGAAAAAGGTGTGTGGCGTCAAGGTATGCAGGTTAAAGCGGATCTTCACGTTCACACTATTTACTCGCGTGATTCAGTAATAACTCCCAAAGAACTGGTTTATTACGCCAAGAAACGCGGTTTGACCGCCGTAGCTGTAACAGATCATGACCAGGTTAAAGGCGCTCAGAAAATTGCTAAGGAGACTGATTTTCTAGTAATTCCGGGTACTGAAGTCTCAAGTCTCAATGGACATATAGTCGGACTCGATGTCCAAGAGCCAATAGCGAAAGGCCTGACTCCCGAAGAAACAGTTGACAGGATCCATCAAGCAGGAGGCGTAGCAGTGGCCTGTCACCCGTTCGTCTTGTTCAAAGGAAGCGTAGGCAAACATGTAACTGCGAGGTTCGACGCTGTTGAAACATTGAACTCTTCAGCATTTCCATTCAGAAGTTCAACGGAGAAAGCCAATCAACTCGCAGACAAGCTCAGACTCCCAAAGGTAGCGGGAACGGATGCGCATTATGGTCCAGTGATAGGTCATGCCTTCACGCTTATCGATGCTGAACCGACAGTCGATGCACTATTGAATGCAATAGTCAACGGGCGATGCCAACCCCTCGGAGGCGCTATCCCTTTTGCGCTGAGAGTCAAGAACCAATTTAGATTCTTGAAGAAATACTTCTAAATAGTATCTTTCCGGACCGACCACAAAAATATCGAAATGACAGCCATATTTTCACTTTTGAAGTGGCAAGATTTATCAAACCAAAATACCCCATCAGAGGAAAAGAGAAAACGAAACATGCCAGCAACCACCCTGAGTGCCAGAGCATTTTTCTTTGACCTAGATGGCACAATAGTTGATTCAAGAAGAGCTTACATACAAGCAGCAAGAACTGCTTTCCAAGCGATGGGGCATGAACCGCCGGCGAAAGAAACCGCTCTTGAGATTCCGCGAAGGCTAGAATTGAAGCAATCGATCAACAGCATCGTCAAATGTGACACTCGCAAATTCTTGGAACATTATTTGAACACATACCAAGCAATATCAAGGGAGAAAACTGAACTCATACCGAACATCCGTACAACTCTCGAGAACCTTTCCAAGAAAGCGAAGCTGGCTCTTATAACGATGCGATGTACTCCAAATCATGCTATGATGTCTGAACTCGAATACTTGGGAATAGTGCAATATTTTGTCCATGTTACAACAGCCTTTGATACTCATGAGCCGAAGCCATCACCTGAAGCTTTGACAAAGACAAGCAAGGCAATAGGTGTTCACATATCCGACTGCCTCATGGTGGGTGATTCAGTGAGTGATATTCGCGCGGGAAAAGCAGCAGGCACCAAGACAGTAGCAGTTCTATCCGGGCTCTTCTCATACGAAGAACTCGCCAAGGAGCATCCGGATCTAATCCTCAAAAACGCAACTTTTCTTACAAGACACTTTGAGCAATAATATTTCGAAAATGGAATATTGCTGAAAACCGCCTAAAGCAGTTATATCCGTTTAGAG
Source organism: uncultured Candidatus Bathyarchaeia archaeon (assembly GCA_964432815.1). Classification (GTDB taxonomy): domain Archaea; phylum Thermoproteota; class Bathyarchaeia; order Bathyarchaeales; family Bathycorpusculaceae; genus A05DMB-2. The sequence goes on along the minus strand of CAYSOZ010000003.1, from coordinate 13,312 downwards.
AAATAAGGTTTAATTAAAACCTCTATTCCTAATGAATATGGAGAGGGCTTCAGAGCGGATTTCAAATGAACTTCCTAGAAATACTGATAAGTGAGAAACTGAAAGATGCGGATTCAGCCTTGGACATTACGGGCTCAGACCGTAAAGTTCTCCAAGTGGCATGTCAAGATTTCACTAACTACCTCAAATTCCACTGGGGCCTAATAGGGAAAGAAGCAAGCCAATGCGAACTCGTGGAGAAGTTGGAAAGCCTTTTCAAAGAAGATCCATCCGAACTAGAGGAATTTCTGACAGTTTGGCTAGGCATGTGGTTTAAGAAGTGGAAAGAGCGCGTCAAGCTCTTGATAGGCGATCAAAACGCGAACAAATGGAACAAAGTTTCAAAAACACTCAGCAACGCCGAACCGCTTTGGAGAAAGATTGATCATAAACAAGAGATTCTGGAAGTTGTTGTCGCAACACTCATTAAAAACGGCGAGATCTGCGGCACAGAAATTCTCTCTGAGAACCTTCTGAAGATGGAACTGGGCGAGAAGCGCGTTCAACTCCTCAGCGACAAAGAACAAATCTGCACTATTTTGAATAATGCTCTTAGAAAAGGTCGCGACATGGCACAAAGCAGAGGTCCGCTTATATTCGTGAAAATCGACAAGGGTTATTACGGGACATCAAATTAGCGAGCCAAAACACATTTTCATACTAATTGTTTTGCAGATAACAAGTAGAAATCGTTAGTTTAGAGGACTCTTTGTCTCTGAAGAGTCTTCGTCTGCCAAGCGTAATTTCTTATCGTAGTGGTCTCCCCATAACCGCAAGCGGCACATCGTTTGTTTCGAACGTGGTAAGCGCGTCTTCCGCAACGCCTGCAACGTATATGCACAACTTTGCCTTGGCGCTTGCCCATCGATGGTGTGCCTTTTCCCATTGGATGTCACCTTGGAGGAGGCGAAATAAGAACTACGTTGTCTCCACGGACAATTATGAGACCGAGTTTTCGCATGTTTTCTGCATTTGTTGTGTCTTCTGTCTCTTCCAGAACCAAGTTAAGGTGCTGATCAAACCCCTTCAGGCGTCCTCGAAGGCTCTTTCCGCCTTTCAAGCGAACAAGCACGATTTTGCCCAGGTTCTGTTCAAGGATTTCAGTGGTCATTTCACTCAATGTTGAAACCTCATCATATGGTTATGTCTTGTATACTTGAACTTTCTACATTTAAACCTATCTCAGAATCTTGGGCCTCGTGAAGGTCGTTTCTTCGGTTAACTTGACATGCTTCGTTCCATGGGCAAACAGTCCTTTGCATACTGACCATTCGGGGAAATAAGAATAGCTTAAATTTCCACGGACTATTGTGTTTAGAAAATGGGTGGCAACAGGCTCTTGATAGATTAGAGGCTATTGTTTCTCGTAAAGGTAGATGGTATGTGAGGGATAGCCTATTTGCGGGTTCTCACAGAAATTGTCCACTTTCAACGGTTTCCAGCCTACTATTTCGTAGTCGTGTGAGACCACGCGCACTCCTTTCTTAAGCTCAGTCTCCAGTTTCGGCTTAATTTTCTCGTTTGCGCTTGTCGTTAAGTATAGAAAAACAACGTCGGCTGAGGACAAGTTTACTGTGAACATGTCCCCGTTTACGATTGTTACCCTGTCTGAAAGCCCATTTTCATGAATTGTACTCAAGGCTTTCTTTGCAAGATCTTCTCTCAGTTCAACACCTACAGCTCTAGCACCAAAAGACTTAGCCGCCATCGTGACGGTCCTACCGTCTCCTGCACCTAGATCAAACAGGACTTCACCCCTTTTCAAATCGGCTAGTTTGAGCATGCGTTGCACAACAGGCATTGGACTGGGAACAAATGGTGCTATGAACATTCTATCTGCCTCAGACTTATTGAATTTTCTCAATGTCAATAGTCATGTGATTATGCCACGTAAGTTTCTCGTTTCGGGGTCGGTCTCTTTGCTTCTCCGCATTTGACGCAGCTTTGAGCGCATAACTCCAGGTATTTTTCTTCGTCTTTTGTTCCTACTGCATTCGAAGCTTTTTCACAGATTTCACTGGGCTCTTTGCAGCCTCCCTCTCTGCAAAGGTTTGAGATGTACAGGCAAACGTTTTGGACATCTTTTGGTTCTAAGATGGCCCGATTAGTACGCACCAGGAGGCATAGCTCCCTGGCCATTACGCAAGTTTTGACGTATTTGACTCGATCAAGGACTTCTTCGCGCAGCTTTTTTCGGCTTATTTCCACATTTTTGTCTCCGTTAGGTGTGATAGGCTTTTAGGCACAATAGTCCGATCAGCACTTAAAAAGTTGTTGTTAAAGGTTCAAACCCCGGAGATATTTCCGAATGAGGAAATGTGCCAACTTCAAACTCGTTTTTAGCTTACTCTTCATCCGAAACGTTTGCTAAGTGCTTTTCGTTCTGCCTCGAGAATCAACTCATAAAACTTGTCAGTGAGCTTGGGTTCTTTTTCAAGGATTTCCGAAGCGTCGCGGGGTTGGACTTTTCTAGCGCTCAGAGCCACTGCAGCTATTTTGCCGTACTTGGATATCAGCTGTCCAGTCTGCAACGCTTGATTTTGCAGTTTCTCCTCAGCCTTGGTCAACCTCTGTCCTTTCTTCTCAACCATCGGAAGAGCTATCTCCTCTTCGACCTTGAGGAGTCCCAGAGCATGTGAACCACAATGTGGACATTCTGGTCTGTCTGGCAGATCCTGGATGCGGATCATCTCCATGTATTCCCAACATTTCGTGCACACAAAGTTGCCGGTTTCGTTAAGTAGTCTTGCCTTGGCTGATTCCACAAGGACGACGCGCATTCTCTCTGGAGGAATGAGGTCAGTCTTCATGCTTACTCGTTCGATGCCTACACGAGCAACAGGCGTTGCGTTGCCATCAGTTTCCAGCACTTGAAGTTTAATTTCCCCGTCTCGAATCATTCTTAACACTTGGACAAGCTTCTCAGGATCGAGGTCTTTTGTTAAGACTTCCTTCAATCCTTCTTCGTAGATGGGTGTTCCTTCGAAACTCGTTATCAGTTTTTGGAGGCTTACGTTGCTGAAGTCAGCCCACTTCTTCAAAGCCCCAAAACGGCGCGCCACATGAATTACTCTCCGTTTGAAAAGTCCGGTTTTTACGGTTGACTTGGTAAGCGTGTCTTTTACCGTCTGTTCGTTCATGTTTCCTAATTCGTCAAACACTTCCAATACTCGTGATGAATTGGCAGCACCCATTGTTTGTATGAATATTCGATAGGGGTCGTGTTGAACCACTATTCCTTGACCGAGCTTGTTTGAAAGGACTTGTCCTAATACTTGGGCCAATGCGCGGTTCGTTAGTGAACCGAAGTTAGCGTGAACCAGTACGAACTCGTCCCAATCTTCGAAAACAATTCGATTCGGCGTAGGAACTGCTAAACCCGCTTTCACTTGTTCAATTGTCTCAGCTAAGGCACGTTGTATTGTGTCTCTGTCCGCTGGGTACTGTTCGGCCAGCAACATGCTGATGTCCTCCGCTGACAGACCGTTCATCATCTTCTCTTCGACGAATCCTCTTATGGAAGCCACTTCTTGGGCTATTTCAAACGGCACCGGGATCTCTTCGCCTATCCAGCTTGGAATAGAGCCGGTCGGGTCGTCAACTGGTCTTACGTAAACTTTGTCTTCAGTTGAGTGAATTATCTGCCATGGGCTGCCTCTTATGATGAATTTGGTTCCTGTCTTGCCGTACTCAGCCATGAAGGCTTCGTCCAAAACTCCTATTGAAGTATCGCTTGACTCGTCAATTACAAGGAACTGTTTTTCCTCAGGAATCATAGACAGATTGTCAAAGTAGTACTCGAACAGGGCCTTGGTGCGCTGTGGCTTCAATACCGCCTGGTCCTCGAATGAGACCCAGGCTAATCGCGGAAAACGCCCGTGCATGTACTTGAGCACTTTCTCAACGTCTTCCAGAGTCAAGTCTTCGAAAGGATAAGCGTTCCGTGCGAGCTCCAAGATTTCGTTGAATTCCAGCCGCCTACTTTTCAGAAGTAGTCCTGCCACTTGATGGGTTAGAACGTCGTAAGGTTTGGGCGGAATATCAACAGGCTCCAACTCCTCTTTTGAGGCTCGCCTAGCGATGACTAGAGCCTCCAATGTGTCGTCAGAGTCCATCCCGATAATCACGCCCTCAGCGACTCGACCGATGCTGTGTCCAGCCCTGCCCACGCGCTGAATGAGCCTGCTGACCTGCCTTGGACTCATATACTGGATCACCAAGTCTATACGACCCACGTCTATGCCTAGCTCGAGGCTGCTGGTGGCGATTAATCCCCTCAAGTGGCCTCTTTTCAGTCCCGTCTCTGCCGCTATTCGTGACGGCTTGGCTAAGCTGCCGTGGTGTATTGAAACCGGGAAATCTATGTCCCATACCTTGAATCTGCTGGCTAGCACCTCTGAGATTGAACGGGTGTTCGTGAACAAAAGCACGGATTTGTGGTTGCTCATGTATTCGCGAATAATCCTTAGCCTTGCCGCAACTTCAGGGTGTGTGTAAAGTCTTCCGGCAAGTCGAACATCGTCTTCCGTAGGTTTCGGGAAAATAACTCTAAGGTGCATGAGTTTGGCAATGGGAACTCTGGTGATTTCGACGCTTCGATTATCTCCTACAAGGAACTTTGCGACCTTCTCTGGGGTTCCGACGGTGGCAGACAGGCCTATCATCTGAAAGTCTTTACCGATGAGGTTCCTGACTCGTTCCAAAGCCAAGGCCAATTGGCTTCCGCGTTTGCTATCTGCGAGTTCGTGTACTTCATCGATTATTACCCATCGCAAACTCTGGAGGTGTTGGCGCAAATGCCAGCCTGATAGTATAGCCTGCAACGTTTCGGGAGTGGTTATCAGTATGTCAGGAGGACTCCGTGACTGACGTGTCCTCTCCTTCGTCTCAGTGTCACCGTGCCTAACCGCTAATTTTATGTCAAGGTTGTTGCACCACCACTCAAGTCGCTCCAAAAGATCACGATTTAGCGCTCGCAACGGAGTAATGTAAAGTACCTTTATTCCCGGAGTCCGTGGCTGTTGAAGAAGCATGCTTAGAACCGGGAGAAAAGCGGCTTCGGTCTTCCCACTCGCGGTGGGTGAAATCAACAGAACGTTTTTTCCTTCGAGAATCTTTGGAATCGTCTGCTCCTGAGGTTCGGTTGGCTTTGGAAAACCTTTCTGTTCAACGAGCCTTCTGACTGGCTTCACAAGCATCTCAAAAACGCTTTCAGAATCTTGCAATACCTAACGACCCTCAGGTGTCAGGAAGAATAGGCTGGAGTCAGCTGTAAAAACGTTTTGGAGCGCAGTTTAAAGAGTTTACATCTCAAGTTTTGGTCTAGAAGTATGCTATAGGAATGCTGATAAGTTGAAATGCACACTTAGACAGAAGGCGAAGAATCCGATGACTAGAATTCATAAAATTGCAGTGTTGACTGGTGATGGAATAGGACCGGAAGTAACGGAAGTCGCTGTAAACGTCTTGGAAGCAGCAAAGAGAGCTTCAGACTTTGAACTTGACTTGCAGTATGGAGAAGCAGGCTACCATTGTATCCCAGAATACGGTACAAACCTGCCTGAAGATACTGTGGCCTTGTCAAAAAGAACAGACGCATGCCTTAAGGGTCCTATGACAACTCCTGAAGAACCAGGGGCACCCGTCAGTGTCGCCGTGAAAATCAGAAAACTGTTCAATCTTTTTGCAAATGTGAGACCTTGTAGAACATTCCCAAATGTTGAGGCATTGAAACCGAACATTGACTTAGTGATTGTCCGCGAGAACACAGAGGGATTGTACTCTGGAGTTGAGTACGAGGTCTCTCCAGGCGTCGGCATCGCCTTGCGAATCATTACAAAGGAAGCTTGTTTGCGTGTGGCAGAATATGCCTTTAAGCTCGCACAGAAACGCAGAAAGCACCTCACCTATGTGCACAAAGGTAACATTCTACGTATTACTGATGGCATTTTCAAAGACGCGATCTTGGAAATAGCTCGGAATTACCCAGACGTTGCCACTGCCGACATTCACGTGGACGCTGCGACGATGCATCTCATCAAGAAACCTGAGTCGTTCGACGTTATATTGACCACTAATCTTTTCGGTGATGTTCTTTCCGACGAAGCGGCCCAAGTCACGGGAAGCTTGGGTCTTGCAGCAGGAGCAAACATAGGGGACAACTATGGCATGTTCGAACCCGTGCATGGCTCAGCGCCAAAATATACTGGTCTGAATCGTGCAAACCCGATTGCGATGATAATGTCTGCGCACATGATGCTGGATTACTTGGGCGAAAAGGAAGCAGCAGCCAAGATCGAAACGGCGGTGCTAGAAGTGCTGAAAGAGGGCAAAATTCGAACTGCTGATTTAGGAGGCTCTTCCACAACCAAAGAAATGGGCGAAGCAATCGCTGAGAGAGTCAAGTCCCTTCCCTAGGCACCTCTGTCCTCAGACTCGTGCGGGTCCGTTGGCTAAAACTTCGACATATGTGTACTGGTCAACGTGAATTTCGTATTGTCCGTTTTGAGTTGGTTTGGTTCTAGCGTTTATCAATTGGATATTTGAGTTCAACCTCAAGGTTTTTTCAAGCTCTTCCGCCTTTTCGTTCCAAACTACAACTGGAATCTCTCCAGTCACATCTGCGAGTTGAAAACGAAGCACTTTTCCTTCGCTGTTGTCGTTTCTGGTGAAGTTCGTAGCTGGAAAAAGCCTTTTCACATTTCCTTGTAGGTGAATACTGTTTTGTGTCCGGGTTATGTCCTTGATTACAGTCGCAAACTTGCAGACAAAATGTTTTTCTTTCCCTTTTTCATCTTCAGGTTCGATCTTGATCTCACTTCTCTCTCCAATATGCAATTCTGGCTTGCCGTTTCGATCCTCACGCGTGTATCCGTGAACGAATCGAACGATTTGTCCGACTTTCAGGTTACCCGACTCAATTGAATCAACTTTATCATTCCACAGTGTAACCCGAACTATACTTTCTTCATCCATAACCATGAGACTCGCAAACTTCCCAGGTTTTTTCCCCTCATAAGTCCTAGGCTGCGAAACACCCACAACACGGCCAACAACTGTGACGTTGTTCAGTCCTGGAATCAGGCGACCGATGGATATTCTTTGGTCAAAACTCCTGTTCTGGGAAATCTGCACACCGTGCTTAGCCGCTATCAACCGAAGGAGAGTAGTGTCCTCGATTAAGCCAGCCGTCTTTTTCTTCTCAGATTCCAAAGTTTCCAGAATCTGTTTTAGACTAACTTCTGGATTCCTTGAAAGGATTTGCTGAATTATGTCTTCGGATTCCAACTTTTCAGAGCCATCACGGATAGGATATTTGCTTCTTTTAAACTATTTGCGTCTCGGGGAACAAAAAATGAAGACCGTTGGCGTAGCTGACTAAGTTTATTATCGACATTATTTACCTCTAGTGACATTTGGAGACTGGCAAAGTGGCGGATGCAGGGGCTCTTTACGCGTTGGGGATTGTGCTGATTTTCATCGGAGTGCTCGTCATCATTGCGGCTATTGTCTTAATTTCAGTTCTGGGTGGTAGAGGAGAAGGAAAGGTCAGGGGCGGAGGCGTGGTAATGATAGGTCCTATACCAATAATCTTCGGAACGGACAGGAAATCGATCAAGACTGTATTGCTGCTTTCCTTGGCTTTGACGGTTCTTGCCATTGTCGCTATGACTGTTTATTACTTGTTGTTTAGGTGAGGAAGGCTTTGTCTGAGAACGTTGATGGGGTCCCGCAGAAACCTTCTGAAGAAGGCGTCGAGGACCATAGCCGGTTTTTCCACTTACTAATCTTTGGTTTTGTTCTAATCTTTGTCGGCGTAATCATCGTTGTGCTTGCTGCGCTGTTTAGCGGAAATGGTCCTTCGGGTTTTGGTGGTGTTATATTCATCGGCCCCTTCCCGATAGTTTTTGGTGCTGGACCTGACGCTGCGTGGCTGATTACGATAAGTTTAGTTCTGGCTGTTCTGACCCTGGCGGTTTTTTGGGTCATGAGCAGAAGAGTTAAAAAACAATTAGACTAGGACTTTTGGGTTTGCTCATCTTCTTTTCCATAGAAGGAGTACAAGAAAATTAGGACTAACGCAACGAATGTTGATGTCATTAGTATATATTCCAACGTTAGGAAGTAGGCACTTAGATCCATTCAACTTCTCCCTTTGTTGCTTATTCTTGTAACGTCTTAATATTTAAGCAGTAGGTTTTATCCACTCATTCATTAATGTATCGTGGAGTTCATCGGTTTCTTCCAAGTTTTCATACCATGCAAGGTTGCGGGCGATTTTCTGGGCGATCAGATGGTAGCACAGATGGATTTTCTTATCCATTACTCGAAAGTAAAAGTCGTCACACGTGCAGAATTCTGCTTCGGGTATTATCAAGTAATCGCGTTCTCTACCGATGACTATCCAGACCGTTCTGCCGCTTGGCTTGAAAACGTATTTCTTAACTCGATTTTCTTTAAGGGCGTCTAAGGCTTTTGTGAAACGTTGACTGAAAAGCTCGTAGAGCACTGTAAGGTTTTTTCCGGACAGCTTACCTTCTGATTTCGCTTGACGACAGATAGAGTTTAATGTTTCGATTTCTGAGTTGTCGCTCATTCAGTCACAAGCTTTTCAGGAAGAAGGTTGAGCGGTCTACCCTATGTCAATTGGTTCGCCCTTAGGTTTCGCCGGGGCTTCTGCCCTGGGGATGACAACTTCCAGGACACCGTTTTTGTAGGTGGATTTTGCTTCTCTAACTGTGACTTTTACGGGTAAGGTGACTTCTTTGTAGTATTTGTTTTGAGGCGTGTCGACCGATATTGTCAACGAGTCCTCCGTGCCGTGCAGCTTGATGTCTGTTTTTTCAACGCCAGGGAGTTCAGCGACCACGCGTACTTCACTGGTTGTTTCGACTACGTCAACCAGAGGCTCACGTTCCTCTTTGACTTGTGGTCCCTTGAGGCTCTTCTTGATGTTTCCAAATTCCTGAATTTCAGGTTTGCCATCTGGACCGATCTTCATGCTGTAGCCGTATACGAATGGTCCCCATTCTTTAACCGTGCTGCCGTCTGGGAGTTTGCGTTCTTTGACATAGTCTTTGGGCACCTTTTCTGTAAAGTTCTTGAATTCTTCCTCCATCATTTTTTCCATTTCGTGGAACATTTGGTCAATATCGCCGAAAAAGGGGTCTTTCGAGAACGGGTTGCGACGTCGTTTGAACCATTCAGGATAATCTTCATCATCTGAGGACACTAGCTTTTCACCTTTGTTAATTGTGAGGTATCAGTTTTCTATAAGGTTTATGCCGTTTTATTGGGAAATGTTATGTAGAAGTCTCTCAAGCCGAAAAGTGCAAAATTGTCCGTTTAAGCGCGCGCCTTATTGTCTTTGCAATTTTGCCACAAAAAAGCCGTTGCTTTCATGGATGTGCGGATAGAGTCTTTGACACTTATCTAATCCTCTTAGACCTGGCAAGCCAAGGTTTGGACTTGTTTTCGTCAGTGAGAATTCTGGATGCTCTTTCAGAAATCGTTCAATGATCAGTTCGTTTTCCTCAATTGTGATGCTGCAAGTTGAGTAGGTTAGAACCCCACCAGATTTCACTTTTTCGGCACAGGCGTTAATCATTCGCCATTGAATTTCAGCCATTCTGGCAATTGATTTAGGCGTAAGCCGCCATTTAGCCGAGGGGAATTTTCCGAAAGCACCAGTGCTTGTACACGGCGGATCCAGAACCACAACATCTGCGGCAACCGCTAAAGAAGAAAGAGTACTTGCATCGGCTATGACCGGCTCAGCGATTCGCAAGCCCATCCGAGACACTTCTTTTTTCCACACCCGCATTCTTCGAATTGAATAGTCTATCGAATACACTGTTCCTTGGTTTTGCATAAGTTGTGCTAGATAAGTGGTTTTGGCACCGGGAGCTGCGCAAACATCCAGAACGGTTGCATTTGGCGCTGGGTTTGCAGCCTCAGCGGCAAAACAGCTGGCTTTGTCTTGAATGAAAAATAGGCCTTCTTGAAAACTCGCAGTGCTGGTTAGAGTTTTTCTAGCAGTCTTCACTTTGTAGGCATACTTCAATGGCTCGATTTTTTCGAGTTCAATCCCTTCCGAAGAGATTTTTTGTAGAATCTCTTCGTGAACGCCTCTGAGAGTGTTAATGCGAATACTTGCAGGGGGCGGGTTTAAGTCTCCCTCAAGAAAAGCCATGGCTTCGCTTCGACCGAAAAGATTGATACAGTATTTGACAAACCATGTTGGATGGAAAGTTTGGAGTCCAATCCTTTCTTCGTCGCTTGCTGCATTTAGAATTGGTTCGATTTGGCGTGTGAGCAGAAACCCGAGTATTGGCTCGACTTCTCTTAGTGTTTTCCAGCCGAGAATTGAACGTGCAAGTTTAGCAACTAGCTCCGCCTCTCTTAGGTCGATTTCGGTCCAATTCTTTTTTGTTCGGGTTTGGTAGACGTAGAGTCGCAGGAATGCTTGGACGCCTATGGTCAACTCGTCTAATCCTTTTGGGCTAAGTATGCTATTGATGAATTTGTCTATGAGGTTCCTTCTTCTCACGGTTTCGACGACTAGTCCGTAAGCGTATCTGACGGCGTCTGGGTTGTCTATCTCCAGTTGTCTAACTGTTTTGTTTAGAGCCATCCGTTCGCTGAGTCTTTGGGTTTCTATCCAACTTAAGGTTTCGATTGCGATTGACCAAGCTTCCCTCAGCAACGTGTTCACTCAGTCTGAAGGAATGCAATAAGTCCTAAATATACAGAGTACCCAGACCAGAGTTGCTCACGTTGGGAAAGAATGTGCTTTTTGATCTATCTTCTTGGGTTCTTCCGGATGTCTTCTTCCTTCCCTTTTATTATTCCGATTGTCTTCTCCGCAGTTGCTGCGCTGAAGAGCAAATCATCGAGGGTGGCGATGAGGGTGGCTAGTTTTCTATCGGACTTGATGTTTGTAATAACTTGCTTTTGGTTCCGAACAGTTCTTACGAGTAGGCCTTCAGGGGTCTTGAAGTTATCTGGGGAGATTGCAGTTGAAACCGCTTCTGCAATTCTGTTGTTACTGTACTGAAGTGTTATCGTGGCTTTTGCTTCCAATGTGTTCGCCCTTCAGCTGCTTTCCCACCAGTACGTTGATGGTTTTGAGAAAGTTGTCTACTTGATCAAGCGGTACCTGTGCCCCCGCTGCAACGTTATGTCCACCGCCCTTGCCGCCGAAATCTTCAGCTGCCCGCATTACTTCGCCGAGGTTGACGCCTTTTGCTAGTGCCGAATCTGTTGTTCTAGCTGAAAACTTGGCAACTCCTTCATCTTCCAAGTTGGCAAATGCTATGAGGGGCTTGTCAGGATGTGCCACACTGTTAATCAAGATGGAAGAAATAGTTCCGATGATTTTCTCGTTTATGAAGTTCTCACCGTAAACTATGTACACGTTCTCAAACTCTCTCATCCGCTCAGGGTTCTCACTAACCCAGCTAAGATACTTGTTGATGCTTTTCCTGTAATCTTCCAAGACCTTGTTTGCCTCTTCGAGTGCTTCCCCTCTATCCCCCATACAAATAGCTATTCCAAGACTCGGCCTGTCTAAACGTCCTGTGCTGTTTAGTACCAAAGCGAATTCTCTAGCATCGCGGAGGGAGGTCCATGGTTCCTCCCGATCCAAAATGTAAATGTTGCCGATTAAATTCCCAACTTCTAAATGTAATCCTTTTGACAATAAATGTTCAGCAAGGGCGGATGAAAGCCGTTTCTTCTCCTCTTCAGATAGATCTCTGAGCGCACGCCATTTTTCTCCCTCTTTCAGTTTAATGTCCAGGTTGTTGAGGAATGCTACGCATGCATCTTCTTCGCCACTGAGGCCTGGAATGAAAGGACTGGTTGAGGCCGCCAGAGCTTTATGAATTTGACGTGTTTCTCTGCCGAAAAATGTCAAGTCCCTCTCGACTCTCACGAGATTTGCAGCTACAGCGTCTTGAACTATCAATTCGTTCAGCCCGCATAGTTTTCTCTGTTCACATTTGTCCTGCATATCTCCCAGCGCTCCAACAAGCGCTATAGGTGATAGATCAACATTGGCTGAGTTGACTGCCTTTGCGACAAAGTAGGCTACTCCTGAACCACTGACTTTGGTTGCGCCGTCTATACCAAACACGTGTGGGTTTACTTGGACGAAGTTAGGGTTTTCTGTTTTTCCCATGGTCTGGTGATGGTCAAGAATCAGAACTCTGATATCTGGCACCTTTTCATCGAGCAATTCAAGGTAGCCGCTTCCAAAATCTGTGAGAATCACAAGTTGCGGCTTGTCCGCAGTTATCTCACCGATGATTTTCTCATCAACCCACTGGGTTATTCTCAGGCGAAACTTTGCGTCAAGCCGGAAAAGCGCTTTGCCGATTATACCCGCAGCTGCAACCCCGTCTGCATCCAGATGCGAAAAAACGTGGATGAAACCATCTTTGTCCACTGTTTCCAGTATAGCTCTGGCAGCTCTTGTGGACGTGTCTAGAAAAGCTTCAATGGATTTTTGCTCTGCACTCATATTTTTCCACTCTTGGCTAAAAGCTGCTTTTGCATTTAAAGCTGGCGCTGCATTTTTCTATGTTCGTGACATTTTAGAAAATCGGTTGAAAAACAAGTTTTAGGTTATTGACGCTATCTTTGTTTCGTACTTCCAGTTTTTGGGCAGAAGGCCTTCTCGCTTATAGTATCTTGAGAGCTTGTGGATTCTAGCTTCAATAACTTGCATTGAACGTTTGTTATGGAGGTCCTTCTTGTTTTTGTCCATGTGGACGGCGAGGCTTTGCGCTTTCTTCATCAAGTTTGACAGATCCTCAGGCATTGAAGGCGCCAATCCAGCACCCTTCAAAATGTCACCAATACTTTTTCCTGTTACTGGTTTCACTAAGGGAATGGCGTATTGATCGCGGAGGATTGTTCCTATGCTGCTGAGTGAGTGTCCTTCTTTTGCGAGTCTGATTATGAAGGCTTCCACTTCTTCAGGCTGGTACTTACACCAGCTAGGTGGTCGCCGGCTAACTGGACGTGTTGAATGGGCTTTTCCTTTTTCTTGCTTAGGCATCCTTATCACTTGAGCATTAAAACCCACAGTACACCAATATTTAAAATTAGTGGCAAGCGAATATCTTAACATATGAGTTGAAACGGTCCCCCACTTTTCCCATCTCAGAAAGAAGGAATCAGTCTCAGTCCACGGTTTGATTGACAGACGATAGCGCGCGCTTCTACGGTTGGTCCATTTTTTCAATTACCCAGAAATAGTACGTTCTAG
>CAYSOZ010000002.1:0-25577 GCA_964432815.1 uncultured Candidatus Bathyarchaeia archaeon | reverse complement strand
ATGTTTTGGGTGAATACTCAAAAAGCTTTTGGGCTTACCGAAGTGAGTTTCCGACAGAGCGTGGCCCTTTCATTCAGGGAAGTTGACATACAGTTGCCTCGCCTTTGAAAAAAGGCTAGAACACAATTTAAATACGTACACAACCTATTTTGTCATAGATACGTTAGGTGATTTTGATGGCCTCTGAGAAATTGTTAGAACTTTTAAACAAAGGCATCGCGCGTGAACTCCAAGTCAGCATACAATACATGTGGCAACACGTTCAAGTGACCGGAATAGACGGCGCAGTAGTCAACGACATATTCAGGCAAATAGCTGTCGAAGAAATGAAACACGCCGAAAAACTCGCGGAGAGATTAGACTACTTGAACGGCGTGCCCACAACAAAACCAGATCCAATATTTGTGGGCGGCAGCCTCATTGAGATGCTGAAACAGGATGAACAGAACGAGGAAGAGGCAATTACGCTTTACAAGCACGCAATACAGGTTGCCAGCCAAGATGGCGACTTCACAACAAGAAGGTTGCTTGAAGAAATTCTAAGCGAAGAAGAAAGGCATATTGATACTTTCGGCAAACTCCTGGTGGGAATGACCAGCCCGTTCACTCAGCCAGGACTGTAATAACCAAGAGTTCATATGTCATTCTCTGACGAAAGCAACAATTTCGCGCGTACTTCTGCGGCCAAGGGTAGCACTTATTTTAATGATACTAAGACAAGAGAGAGAAAAGGAGAAATGCGGGGCTAACTATCGCAATTTCATGAGAACCATTTCAGCCGCTAATATCATAGGTTCCCAAGTCTCGCAAAGCGGGGGAGCGTAAGCAGTATCCGCTTTGGCTAGTTCGCGTACGGTCATCTGTTTTTGTATCGCGAAACTCAGTGCGTTTATGCGTTGGGTGACTTCTTCGCCGCCGATTATTTGAGCGCCGATTATGCGCTGCGACTCTTTTTCGACGATTAACTTGACTTTGATAGGCTTTGCAGTAGGATAATAGTCTGCCTTTGTTTTTGAGCTAATGGCTCCTGTAACAACCTCCATTCTAGCCCTGGCCGCTGCCGTTTCAGTTAATCCTGTTACTCCTGCTTCGACGTCGAACAGTCTTGTCACGGCCGATGCCAAGATGCCCGTAAACTGTGCGTATTCACCAGCAGCATTTATACCGGCAACTTTTCCTTGCCTAACCGCGATTGTGCCCAGCTGTGCGCACGCCGATCTATGGGTTATTATGTTCGGGGCTTCTGCGCAATCACCAATAGCATAGACGTCTTTCACGTCAGTTTCCATTCTTGCGTTAGTTTTTATGGCACGTGTCTCGCCCAGCGGCACCCCGGAGTCAACTGCGAGTTTTGTGTTTGCTCGTACACCGAAGGCACTGATGAACAAGTCAGCCTCTATTTTTTCTCCGCCAGCCATTATCCCAGTTACATTTTGGTCTCCGAGGAACTCTTCAACTGTTTTGCCGGTAAGAATGAACATACCCTTCTCAGTCAGATGTTCTTGAACCTGTTTTGCCATATCAGCGTCAAGCATTTGCGGCAGAATTTGGGGCAACATCTCAACTACCGTTACTTTCAATCCTCGTTCAATCAAGGCCACGCCCGTTTCGAGTCCAATAAGCCCTGCACCCATTATGACTGCTGATTTGGCACCGTTTTGGACTGCTTGAAGTATTTTTTCCCCATCTTCCAAGCTTCGCAATGAGAGAATCCCTTGCTTCTCCCTTCCCTTAATCGGTGGCATGAAAGCATCAGCGCCTGTTGCGATTACCAAACTGTCGTATTGCAGGGTCTCAATGTTCCCTTCCTTTCCAATTGCTGTAACCGTTTTCTCCTTCGTATTTATTGCTGTGACTTTCGTCTCGTTCTTCAAAATTAGCTTCAGCATCTGAAAATATGCAGGCGGGTAGACAACTAGATCTCTGAAACCTGGTATCTGGCCACCTATAACAAAGGGAAGACCGCAACGCGAGTATCCCGCAGTTTTTTCCTGAGTTATCAGTGCAATCTCTGCAGTTCGGTCTTTTTTCCGCGCAGCCGAGGCGGCTTCAACGCCTGCAGCATTGGCTCCTATGATTATAATGCGCCTAGCCATACGGTCTGCCTTCATTTCACTTGGTTCTTGTGCCATTCGACTGCCTGATCAAAATCCATCAAGTTTGGCAGTTCTGCTTGCAGGTTCGTAGGCTTTACAATGACCAACCAGCCACTTTCAAACGGCGACTCGTTAAGAAGCTCAGGTTTAGACTGCACTTCAGAGTTGACTTCTTCCACAGTTCCACTCACCGCGGCGATTAAATCTGACACAGCTTTTACCGATTCCAGTGTACCGTAGGGCTCATTCTGCTTAACCTCCGTGCCTGTTCCGGGCAATTCGGCATAGACTATTTCCCTAAGCTGTTGCTGGGCGTAGTCAGTTATGCCCATGCGAACTTTGTCACCTTCGACTTTTATCCAAGAAAATTCTTTTGAGTAGTAAAGGCCTTCTGGCACTTCGTACTTGTCTATTTTCACCATGAATTTGCACCTCCGAATGTTGAGTAGTCTTTAAAGCTCAACCTTTAAAAGGTTTCACGAAAAAGGCTTTGCCTGCGTTCCGATTCTTGGAGATTTTAGCGATCTCTCTTACCCGCGATCCAGTCTTCAGTCCATTGCTTAGCTTGAGAATCAGGCACTTGAATCGGTGGGTGCTTGAAAGCGTACGCAGGCATGCTCAACAAAGAACCCGATATTTTCCTGTCTAATGCTATTTTTGCTGCTCGTATCAGGTCAATGACCACTCCGGCGCTGTTAGGCGAGTCTTCGACCTCGAGCTTAACGTTGAGGGTGATCGGTCGGTCGCCGAATTTTCTTCCCTTAAGCGTAATATAGCATATTTTCTTGTTGTTCAGGAAATGCACGTAATCGGATGGCCCTATCCTCGTGGGCAACTCGTACGGAACAAGACTCGTAACCGCTTCGGTTTTACTTATCCGCTTCGTATGCAGGCGCTCTTCTACGGTCATGTTCAAGAAGTCAGTGTCTCCTCCTAGGTTGAGTTGATACGTCTCATCGATGATGACACCCCTATCTATACACAAGCGCACAAGATTCCGATGCAGTATTGTGGCGCCTAGTTGGCTTTTGATATCATCCCCAAGCACGGGCAAACCAGCTTCTTCAAATTTCTTAGCCCATTCGGTGTTCGAGCCGATGAATTCTGGCATGCAATTCACGAAGGCACATCCCGCGTCCATGGCTGCCTGTGCGTAAAATCTCGTGGCTATTCGACTTCCAACAGGCAAATAGTTCACCAGCACTTCAGCTTTTGAATCCTTCAGAACCTTGACAACGTCAACACTGCCCTCCTTCTTCTCGTCGTAAATGTTGAAGACCTTCTCCATGTGCTTCGCCACGCCATCCATTATTGGTGCAGAGGATACGTTCACACCGAGATTAGGTACGTCAGAGAATTTCACGACGCAATTTGGCTTCATAAAAATGGCTTCTGAGAGATCTTTGCCAATCTTGTCTTTGTTCACTTCAAATGCGGCAACGAACTCTATGTCCTTTATGTGATATCCACCGAAGTTTACATGCATGAGTCCAGGAACCGTGGTGCCCTCTTCTGCATTTTTGTAGTATTGTGTTCCTTGAATTAGCGCTGAGGCACTATTCCCCACGCCCACTAGTGCTACGCGGATTTCTGGCATGCCTTTAACCTCTTGTTGTTCAAGGCTAATGTTTGTCTGCTCTATAACTTTTTCTAGAAGCAACAATATTAAAAGGGAACTCCGCACAATTATCATAAGAGCTCGGTGACCAGTCTATGAACAAAAACGAAGTCTCAGTCAAATATGAACCCTTCAAAGAAATCATCATAATGGAAAAAACCCAATTTCCCACACCCGGCTACATCGCCCGATTCACATCCTTAATCGCCGGAGGCAAACTAGCTGGACTCTATTGGGTAGACGGTGTCGTTTTTCTCTATTTCCCGCTTCCTGCCTCGACCACTGCAGTCGCAAATATGCTCATCGAAACAGGCAGAGTCTACTGGACATTTGTAGGCTACGCTCTAATGCCCAAGTATATGCCGACCATAGAAACCAAGGAAAAAATGATCGTACCAGTAATTGACATATCTGCCGATCCAGTCTTAAGAAAAGTGGCAACTTGGCTCAAAGAACAAAAATAGCCGGTAGCAAAATAGTTAGAGAAAGCATTACGATTCCCCAGAGGCGTCTTTGGTGAAGAGAATAAGACTCACTGGGAAGGTTTTTTCTGGCAAAGGCGACGGTAAAAGATTTCTCTCGCTGAAATGGGTCAAAGAGCAGATCAAACAGAAACTAGGTTTTACCCCCTACCTTGGAACACTAAATATCCTGCTTTCCGGAGAAAGCATAAAACGTAGAAAAACACTCGAACAGGCGCAATCGATGACGATTTGTCCAGCTCAGGGTTATTGCGTAGGAATACTCCACAAAGCATGCATAGAAAAATTTGAATGTGCAGTCATAATTCCCGATATAACAGGTTACCCCGAAAACTACCTTGAGTTGATCGCTGCTGAAAATATGAGACAGGAGCTACATCTCAAAGATGGCGATGAAGTCACAGTTATCGTCAGCTATAGTTGAGTCTTGGACCTTCTCTTAATGAATTCGCTTAAATACTCTTCAATACAACCGTTCTTCTTCAAGTAAGCACCATATCTAACTAGAGCTGCCATTGCCCGTGCAGCGTCTTCCGGTGAAGGAAAAGCCGGAATGCCCAACTTGTCAAACCTGAAACGAGTATACAGCGCCATTTCCGTTTCACCGATGTCACACATAACAATGGGTTTACAGTACTTTTTTGCCACCTTCGCGACGCCATCTATAAACCTCTCTCGAAGGGATGGAATGTGATGTAGTCCAAGCAGGACTATGCCTTGAATTTCTTGCGCTTGAAAAATCAACTCTGCTGCTACCTCAAACATGTCATCGGTTACAGAACCTGTGAGATCTACTGGGTTAGATATAGCTGCAAATCTGGGAAGTACACCCTGATCTTTGAGTCTCTGGAATTTCTGTATCGTTTCTTCGGCAAAACGCTCGATCGCTAATCCATTGCTTTCACATTCATCCACAGCCATTATAGCTGGACCGCCAGCGTCTGTAAGCACTCCAATATTTTTTCCCAATGCAGGAGGTTGCATGGACAATGCCTTTGCATTATCAAAGAACTCTTCCATGTCCCTTGCCCGGAGGACGCCTGTCTGTTCAAAAGCAGCATCATATATCCTGTCTGACCCTGCTATCGCACCAGTGTGTGAGGCGGCTGCTCTGGCTCCCGCGGCGCTTCTTCCCGATTTCAAAGCTACAATAGGTTTTTTCAGAGTCACTTTTTTAGCTATTCGAAGGAAATCTCGTCCGTGTTTAATGTCCTCCACATAGAGCAATATAACCGTAGTTTCCCTGTCGTAAAGCAAGTAGTGCATCATTTCGGATTCAGTTACGTCGCACTTGTTGCCGAAGCTTACGAACTTGCTGATTCCCACTTGACGACCAGCTAGAAAGTCTAGTGCAGCAACGCCGAAAGCTCCACTCTGAGTTACAATAGCAATATCTCCGGCCAGCGGTCTTGGCGTTGCAATAATTTCGTCGCCCGAAGTCAACACCTTGGTTTCGGGCAGAAAGAGCGTGTCTACGCCCGTCCTAGAATAGAAAACGCCGAGACAGTTGGGTCCTAAAATGCGGATTCCACCCTTTTTTGCAGTGGCAACAATTTGTTCTTCGAGGTCGGCGTTTCCTATTTCCTTGAAGCCTGAGCTGATTATTATAGCAGTCTTGACTCTTTTCGCCGCAGCCTCTTCCATAATCGTTGGAACGATTTTCGCTGGAACAACAATGATTATGAGGTCCAGTTCTTCACGAATCTCGGTTATTGACGGATAACATTTGAAGCCGAGGATGGATTCTTCGTTTGGGTTTATGGGGTAAATATTCCCTTTGAATATACCCCGACTCTTGTTGGCCGCAAAATTTCTGAAAATCACGTTTCCAGCCTTATCCGGGTTCTTGGTTGCTCCGATTACGGCAGCCGAACAAGGATTGAAAAAAGCACCTAGCCTCTTTATTTCCTCCATAAGCGTCACAGCTTTTCCTTAATCGCGTTGCTGGGTTTATTCTTTGCTCTCGCCTCAGCGCTGCTTTAGCTGTTTTGCGGTGCGTCTCAAAATGACTATGGGTTTGTGGCTGATTTCAGAAAGCATCTCCCAGCTTACAGCCGTTACAGCAACATTGAATCTTGCGGCCATGTCCCAGACTGTTGCTCCCGAACCTGGACCTCTAACTTTATCGGCAATATTGGCAAGTCTTAAGGCTTCTTCAGCCTGAAGTGCGCATCCAGCCACCGCGAGCGGTGTAGATCTTCTCTTAAAGCCAAACGCTCTTCCAATAATGTAACCAGCGACTCCTGCTGAATAGTGAATACCTCTCAGAGGTTTTGGCCGTGAAGTGAAGTGGAAGTTTCTGTAGGTGTAGGTTTTGTCCGTATCAACGATCATGATGCATATGCGCTTTTCAAGTGTTTGCAGTATCTGATGTCTTATCTTTTCGGCGATCTCGGAGGTATTGGTTAAAGGCAAACTAACGTAGGAGTAAGGCAAGTTGGAACCGTCAATTCCGCCTTCAGAGCCAAACAGAAGAGCCTGAGAAAGCCCGGCGTTTTGCAGAGCAACTTGTTTATGGCGGCTCCCAGGATCGAGTGGATATCTTCTAAGTCTCTGCTGCAATCTCTGCCCGAAGTGGCAAAGCAATCCTATGAAGTAGCCCCAGATAATTCGCATCCAGAACCGGGAAATGATTCTAGCGCTTAGTCCGGGACTGATATCGCTCTCGTCGATGATTCTGCCTATCGAAGTTGAGATCGCTTTTTCAGAAATAATAACGAAATCGTCATCGGCAACCTTCTTCTCCAATGCATCAGTAATTTTGTCTAGGTAGTTTTCTCCGGGCTTCCAGAAATCCGTGGCCACAGCCAACGCACGATAGTCGGTCAAAGGTAACGCCTTCGGCAGGGGAGCTTATTTTCGTTTATCTTAGATTGCCGCTCTTATCTTTAAGAACTATCTATCGCGAAAGTCTTTCTTAACGCGTTTTTATGTTAGGAAGTTCTCTAATCCTGCTTTCTTAGCCAATCGTATAGCTTTTCTCCGTTCAGTCTCGGTGAGTCTCCTACAAAGTTCGTGGATTGAGTGAGCTCGCCATTCTGGTCTGTATTGAAACATCAGGTTGACCCTGGTTTCAGGACCAAGATTTTCTCCTATCCAAGTTAGTATGGGTTCGGTGCAACACTCTAGATGACTTGGGAGAATTAGAATACGGACAATCAGTTCGCCGTGTTTGCTAGCTTGCAGATGATTATTGGTACACACTCGCCAGTAGTCAGGAGCGTCAGAGATTTTTGATGCACAGTCTCCCGGACCATATTTGAAGTCTAAAAGATAAACGTCAACGAAACCTGCCAATAGTTCCGCGGTTTCTGGACCGTAGTAAGCGTTTGAATTCCAGACGATAGGCACATTGACGCTTACGTGTTTGAAAGTTTCTAGCCACTGCGAAAGCCAAGGTGTAGGCTCGCCCCCAACAAGATTCACGTTTCTGCAACCGTTCAAGCGTAGGTGTTCGACCTCACTTGCCAACTCTTGAGGTTCTCGTTTATTGCCGGCTTCAATCCATTGACTAATCGTCCAGTTTTGACAGTGACAACAGCGTATGGTGCAGCCCATTGTGAAAATCGTTCCCGACGGTACCAGTTCCGGTTCTTCGCCCATGTGCTCACATATGCTTGAAACTTCAATCGTGTTCCCACATCTGCAATAGCAGGCTTTATTTTTTGTTCTGTCAACACCACATTTGCGACTGCAAAAATGACAACTCTTCAGAATCCTGCGGGCGATTTCGTTCTTAAGGTCGAGAAAGCTCTTGCCAGGTTTGGAGATATCGAAAGAATCTGCACCCCTGTCGATTTCACTTTCAATTCTTGCGAATTCTTCGAGGCATTGCGCATGTTGCAGCCAGAGCTTGGTAAGAGTATCTTTCTTGGCAAATGCAGCAGGTGTCTTCTTGGCGATCAAGAATTTTGCTTGTTTTTTATTTTGCATGACGGCGAAATATCTGGCTAGACTTTTCTTTGTCAATTCGTCGCCTAAGACCGCAGCAGCATCTGGTCTTAGAAGTCTCCACATTTTTCTCCACTTGCTTAACTGAAATGAAGATTAAAATAAGGCATATGGAAAAGTGGCCCCGGTAGGATGTAGGCGTCCCTTGATGGGAATCGCATTTCCGCAAATTGGGCAATTCATGTCCTTTGTCAGGTTCCAGCGTGTTATCTCAAAACTGTATCGTTTGATTACGAGTTCGTTGCAGTTTGGGCAGTAGGTGTTCTCTGCGGGATGCCCTGGCACGTTACCAAGATATGCGTAGTTTAATCCTGCTTCTTTTGCTGTCATGTATGCCTTTTCAAGCGTTTCAACAGGTGTTGCGGGAATTGTAGTCATTTTGTAGTCTGGGTGAAAACGGAGAAGGTGAAATGGCGTGTCTTTGCCCAGGTAGTTCTTGATCCAAGTTGCCATGTCTTTTATTCGTTCCATGGAATCTCCGATTTTTGGAATAACCAGGTTTGTGATTTCTATGTGGACGTCGTGTAGTTTTAGTTCCTTCAACGCTTCATAGATAGGGTTTACGTTTGGAACGGCTGAAATACTCTTGTAGAAGTCTGGGTCTCCTCCCGCTTTGAAGTCAACGGTCGCGGCGTCTAAATAAGGTCCGATTGTCTCAACTGCTTCAGGCGTCATGTATCCGTTGGTTACGAAATTGTTGAAAAAGCCAACTTGGTGGGCTATTTGCGCAGTGTCATAAGCGTATTCCATGTAAATCGTCGGTTCCGTGTAAGTGTAGCTAATTCCTTGGCAGCTTCTCTCTCTAGCTGTCTTGACAATGTCCGCTGGAGAGAAAGATTTGCCAACCACTTCATGGTCTTGGCTGACCATCCAATTGTCACAGAATTGGCATCGAAAATTGCAGCCCGCTGCTGCAATAGACATCACATGTGCTCCAGGATTGAAGTGCGATAGCGGTTTTTTTCCTATTGGGTCAACAGCTGCCGATACTGCTTTTCCATAGTTAAGCGTGAAAAGGGTTCCGCCTTCGTTCTTCCTGGCCAAACAAAATCCAGTTGCGTTGTCGCTTATTAAGCAACGTCGGGCGCATAATTTACACTTAACTTTCTTTTCATCCTGTTTTTCATATAACATGGCTTCATGAAGTGACATTCAGATCTTCACGCCTCCATGGTAGAACTTCGAGAGAATCTCACTAAGGATAGTAATCTCTTTTCTTAAAAACAATTGTCTATCATTTCAACTTTTTGTGGAAGCACGTGTGGTTGCCAGTGTGGCATGCAGGACCCTTCTGATTAACAATGTACAGCAAGGTGTCGTAGTCGCAATCTGCCAGAATGTTTCTGATTTTCTGCGTGTTTCCTGAAGTCTCGCCTTTCATCCACAGCTTGTTCCGAGATCGACTCCAGTAGTGGGCGTAACCTGTGCTGAGAGTCTTTTCAAGGGCTTCCTCGTTCGCATAAGCCAACATCAACAATTTCTTCGACTCGGCTTCCTGGACAATGACGGGAATCAAGCCGTTACCCTTCTTGAAATCCAGTTTTTTGAGAACCTCTTCGATCTTAAAATTCCTCAAGGTCTAACAATAACCCCCTGCTTTCTCAAGAAATCCTTCAACACGGGAACCGGATACTTGTTGTAGTGGAAAACGGAAGCCGCCAAAGCGGCATCGGCCTTTCCTTTCGTGAAGACCTCAAGGAAGTGTTCCGGTTGCCCCGCCCCTCCGCTTGCGATTACTGGGACATTTACTTTCTCGGATATGGTGCGGGTCAGCTCGATATCGTAGCCATCTTGGGTGCCGTCTTTATCCATCGATGTCAACAAGAACTCTCCCGCACCGAGATCAGTAGCCTTGACAGCCCATTCTATCGCGTCAATACCAGTTGGTCTTCTTCCTCCATAAGTGTAGACTTCGAACCAGACGGGCCCCTTATTTGTTTCCACCGATATCTTGTCTTCTTCTTGACCCCGCCTTCTTTTTGCGTCAATTGCCACCACTACACACTGTTGTCCGAAGACATCCGCAAGTTTCGTTATCAACTGGGGACGTTCAACCGCCGCTGTGTTAACTGAAACCTTATCTGCCCCGCTACATAGTACAAGTCTGGCATCCGAAACGGAGCGTATTCCTCCTCCTACGGTGAATGGAATGTTTATTGTTCTCGCCACTCCCTCAACGACACCTCGCATTATATCCCTGTTTTCTGAAGAAGCCGTTATATCAAGAAACACCAACTCGTCTGCTCCCTCATCTGAGTAACGTTTTGCCAACTCAACAGGGTCTCCTGCCTTTTTGAGGTTTAAGAAGCTGATTCCCTTGACTACTTTTCCACACTTGACATCTAAGCAAGGAATGATTCGTTTCGCTAACGTCAATCTTAATCTTCTCCCACCCTTGCTATCGCTTCTTTGAAAGTGAACTTACCTTCGTAAAGGGCTTTACCTACCACCACAGCTGCCACACCGACGCTTTTCAAAATCGTCAAATCACTCAAACTGCCTATGCCACCAGCCGCGATAACATACGAACCAGAGTCCCGACACGCTTCTTTGAGCGTTTTTACGTCTGGTCCTGAAAGCATACCGTCCTGAGCTATTGAAGTTATTAGAAACGTTCTCACATTTAGAGCAGTGAATTTTTCCATTGCTTCTCTCACACCAACACCCGTCGAGGTCTTCCAACCATCAACCATTATCTTTCCCTCTTTGTTATCTAAAGCAACAATCACTGTGTTTTTTCCGAACTTTTCTTCAATTCGATTAATGGCTTCCGGTTCTTTGAATGCTAATGCGCCTAGAATGACCTGGGTGACCCCTGTTCTAAGCAATTTCTCCACATCTTCAACTGTCCGGATTCCGCCTCCGACCTGAATAGGTAAAGAGAGGTTTTTCGCTATCTCAGCGATCACTGAAATATTGTTTCCAAAGCCGAAAGCTGCGTCAAGGTCAATGAGGTGAAGCTTCTCAGCGCCTTCCTTTTTCCACTTATTCGCAGTCTCAGCTGGACCCCCAAATTGGTCGTAGACTTTTGCTGTTTTTGGATCTCCTCGTGACAGCCTGACAATTTTACCATTCATTAAGTCTATGGCTGGAATAACTTGCAACTCATTCATCACCTTTTCAGCATCTTGGCGAAATTGTCTAGGATCTTTAGCCCAACTTCACCTGATTTTTCTGGATGAAATTGAGTACCGCAGATGTTTGCGCTGATCACGGCTGAAGTGAATGGCACTCCATACTCCGTTTCTGTTGCCACAATCTGCTTATTGGAGGGTACAGGGTAAAGCGAGTGCACAAAATACACGTAAGATTCATCACTGACTCCCTCAAAGAGCTCACTCTGTTTGGCTATTCTTAATGTGTTCCAACCCATGTGCGGTACTTTCACAGAGCCTCCTAATCTAACAGTCTTTCCTTCAAAAAGCCCCAAGCCATTTCCCGGACCTTCTTCACTTTGCTGAAAAAACAGTTGCATGCCAAGGCATATTCCAAGGAGTAACTTTCCGCTTCCCACGTTTTCCAAGATTGATTCCTTCACGTTGTCTAGTTTAGAAACCGAAGCAGAGAAGTTGCCCACGCCAGGTAACGCAATTGCATCTACCTGCTTCAACTGCTTCGGTGATACAGTTATTTTCGCTTCTAATCCAACCTTCTCCAAAGCGCATTTCAAGCTGAGAAGGTTGCCGACGCCATAGTCGAATATAGCGACCCTAGGCATCAGATAACTCCTTTGGAACTCGGCACGCCTTTTCGTCTTTCGTCTATCGCCGCAGCGCTCCTAAGCGAAAGTGCCAAAGCTTTGATGGCCGCTTCAGCCTTGTGGTGATCGTTGTTTCCATATTGCACATGGACATGAACATTAGCGCAAAGTGAAGTCGTCAGAGTCTCAAAGAAGTGATTAATGTCTTCCGTAGACATATCTTCTATCTTTTTACCACGCAGTTTCAGGTCGATTTTGAAGTATGGACGCCTGATTAGATCCACAGCTGCGAAGGCTAATGAGCAATCCATGGGAGCTAAAGCATGTCCGAACCGTGTGATTCCTTCTCTATTACCTAACGCTTTGTTCAATGCCTCGCCTAAGCCTATGGCTAGATCTTCAACCATGTGGTGACTCAAGTCGCCCTTGACTTTAGCATATACATCTATCAGACTGTGCGTTGCCAGGGATGTTATCATATGGTCAAAGAAGGAGAGACCAGTGTTGATGTCTGCTTTTCCTTCTCCGTCAAGATTTACTTTAACGTTGACTTCCGTTTCTTTCGTTTTTCTGTAGACTTCTTCTTTTCTCATAGGTGGTCACTCAAATACTCTGTTAGGGCGTTTAGAAGTTTTGCGTTCATATCAGGTAATCCAACGGTGGTCCTGAGACAATTTTCGTAATCCAAGAGCTTTCCGAGTCTTTTGATTATTAAGCCTTTTCGGAGCATGTGTTGGTAAACGGCCTCATATGGTTTTGAAAGGTTGAACAACACAAAATTTGCTTGCGAATCGAAAGCTTGAATGCCGTTTATTTCGTTCAGTGAATGGATTAGTTTTGTCCTTTCGATCTTCAACGCGGCAACAGCTTCTCTCATTATTCCGACGTTCTCCAGCAGTTTCCTGCCCATGGTCAACGTAATGGTGTTAATAGCGTAAGGTGCAGGGATTTTGTTGACAGCGTTTGCCAATGAGGAATTAGCCAAGGCGTAACCAAGCCTTAAACCCGCCAATCCGAAAGCCTTTGAAAAGGTCCGTAAGACAACGAGGTTCTCGTACTTATTTATTAATGGGATGACCGAGTAATCCGCATATTCGCCGTAGGCCTCATCCACCATGACTATGCCGGGGAACTCTTCAATTAGAGCTTCAATCTCCCCGAGCTCAAGCTGATTGCCAGTCGGATTATTCGGAGAACACAGATACAACAGCTTTGTCTCTGGCCTAAATGCGGCAAGCATAGCTTCAATATCAATTTGGAAGCCCTTCTTTAGAGGAACCGCGATGTGTTGTGCCCCCTGATATTTCACACAGTACTTGAAAACGCTGAATGTAGGTGCGAACGTGAGAGCGCTTTCTCCTTTCTCCAAGAAGAGGCGCGTAATCCTGTCCATTACTTCGTCGCTTGAGTTTCCTATTGCGATGCATGCCTGCTGAAGTTGGAGATAGTCGCCGATGGCGTCGCGGAGTCTCTCCTCTTCTTCTTGAGGATAGAGCCTCAAATCGCATTCTTCCGCTGCTTGCTTCATAAGATCAACAAGCTTCTGCCGATCTATGAACAGGTTTTCGTTGAAGTTTAGCTTCAGAATCTTGTTGGGGGATAGACCAAACTGTTTTGCTATCCCTTCAATTGTTTTTTCGGGAGCGTAGCTTTCGAGAGTTGCTATTTTTGTAAGTTTTCTCTTTAGCCACTTTTCGCATTCAGGGTTCATTTTTCAAGCCTCCCCTCAACAGCCTTGTAGTGGTTTGGAAGGTTCTCAGCTTCAGCCATCGTGTTCACTTGATCCTCGACGCTGCGCAATCCTTCCTTTGAACCTTCAACGACGCTTACTCTTCTTGCAAAGTCAAACACTGACAAGCCTGAGAAAGCATGTCCGAAACCTCCAGTGGGCAGGACGTGATTTGTGCCGCTGCAATAATCGCTCAATGCAACAGGACTGTAGGGTCCCAGAAGGATCAGCCCGGCTGATGTTATTCTTCCTGCAATCTTGTCGGGGTCACGAGTCATGATCTCAAGGTGCTCAGGAGCGAAAATGTTCGCCAACTCAACGGCTCTGTTCAAGTCTGGGCAGGTTACTATGAGCGCATTTTTCTCTAGAGAAGTTTCAACAATTTCTGCTCTTCGCAGAGAAGATAACCCTCTTCCAAGCAGGTCTTGTACTTCAGCTGCAAGTTCTTCTGAAGTAGTGATAAGTCCTGCAACGCTATCTGTCCCATGCTCCGCTTGAGATATCATGTCAAGAACTATGAACTGCGGGCTGGCTGTCTCGTCAGCTAAAACCAAAATTTCGCTGGGTCCTGCTGGCATGTCTATCGCCACATCTTTTGAAACAAATACCTTTGCCAATGTGACGTATTTGTTTCCTGGCCCGACAATTTTATTCACCGGTCGGATGGTTTCTGTTCCATAGGCTAATGCGGCTATTGCTTGGGCCCCGCCAACCTTGTAGATTTCGTCTACTCCACAAATGTCGGCTGCTACTAAGACTAATGGATTTACTTCGCCTGTAGGATCAGGCGGAGAACAGACAACAATTCTTGGTACTCCCGCTACTTTGGCCGGAACTGCCGTCATGACCAGAGTGCTCGGATAGGCTGCTTGCCCTCCCGGAACGTAACAACCGACGCTCGCTATTGATCGAAGAACGTTTTGAATCTTGATACCATTTTCGGAAATTTCGATCTTTCCGCGGTCGAAAAGGCGTTTTTCAAACGCAAACACTTTATCTTTCATGAACCTGATCGTGGAAACCTGTTTTTCGCCGACCTTTGCGTAGGCGTCTGCAATCTCTTTTGGCGTCACTCGAAGATTTTGGCTATCTATTTTAGCTTCGTCGAATTTCTCCGTAATCTCCAACAGTGCTGAATCTCCATTGCTCTTGACTCTGGAGATTATGGCTTTAACGTTGTTTTCGATCTGTCTTGTTGTTGTCCGTTCTGTCCCTTGTCTTCTGAACCAGTCTGGCGGTAATTCCGATGCCTTCCAGATCTTCACTCGGATCTGCTTGCGCACTTGGTGTCTTCTCTCCTTGTTATCTGATCTAGGGCCAGTACCTGTCTCGGTTCGTAGACGACTATTCCTTGGGCGAGTTTCCGGATTCTAGGCAGCAGTTCAATGAGGAGGTCCTTTTCGATAATAGTGTTGACTGAGCACCAAGCCTCGTCGGCCAATGGAGCTATTGTAGGATTCTTCAGAGCTGGCAGCTCTGTCAGGAGTTTTTGCAGGTTTGTTTTTTTGACGTTTACGAATATGTGAATCCGCTTGGAACCATCGACTACGCCTTTCAGCAAAGTCAAGATGTCATATATCTTCTCCTTTTTTTCCGGGTCTTCCAGAGAGTTTTTATTTGCTATGAGCACGGCAGATGACCTCATTAGTGTGTCGATTATTTTCAGGTTGTTTGCATCTATAGTTGATCCCGTCTCGGTTACATCGATTATGCAGTCGGAGTTTTCCGGCGGCTTCGCCTCTGTTGCCCCGAAGGATAGGAATATTTTAGCGCGTTGATTGTCGCCTTTTCTCCACCAGGGCGTTACGATCAGAGGCTGTGATTCGCCGAATCGTTTTTTGTATGCTGGGTTGCTCTTTATGTATTCAGCTGCGATGTTCAAGTATTCGGTTGATACTCGAAAATTCTTTCCTTTGCTCCATAATTCTTCCATCAGATCTGTGATTGAGTCGGTTTCAAAGTTTTTGGGGACAGCCACTATAAGTCGGATTTTTCCGTACTCCAAGTTTTGAAGCACTTCCACATCGGCGCATGTTTCTCGAATCCAGTCTTGACCTGTAATTCCTACATCCTGTAAACCTTCGCTGATGAAGACAGGAATCTCTTGAGGTCTCAGAATCTTCAATTCGATTCTAGGATCGTTTATGGTGGGACGGTAGGTGCGTTCTTGTCCTGATACCTTGTACCCTGAACGTTGAAGTATCTCGAATGTTGCCTTGGCCAAGGAACCAGCAGGTATTGCGAAGTTTACTTTTTTCATTTTCATACCTCTTTCTTCATGTTTTGATAACACATGGTCTTGCGACTAACAAACAGTTCTTGTTGAAAAAACTCGACGTTTTCTAAAGGATCACGCTTACGTGAGGATATTCTCTTGTCTAGATACGCATTTTTCGGATTGCTTTTACGGAAGATGATAGCAATCGCCTTTGGTGAACGCAATCCCTCATCATTTACCACTGAAGGGCACCTTAAATTGATGTCTCCCTAATAAACCATTCTTTCTCAACATCATCCAAGTCTCTCAAATGTTATGGTGTCATTGGGAAGGCAGTTTTGTTTTTATCTGAAAAATCATGGGGGCTTCTGAGTTCTTTATGTCCAACTCTATTTCGAGAAGGTCTTCTAGAATTCCTTGCCAGATTTCCGCGTCGGAAATGAAAGGCGCTTTTAAAAGTATGTATTTGTCTTTGAGAGAGAAATCTCCGAATCCTTGCACTTTCAATCTCTCAAACACGCTTTGCCAATTCTCACGCTCTCCTGTTCGAAGTCCGATTGTGGTTTCAAGCGAGACTTTCAGCGCATTGCCCATTTTTCTCCCGATTTCCCGCAATTTGTCTCTGGGGATCTGTTGATTTAGAATGTTTAGAAGTTCCACGTTGACTAAGGCAACACGGCTTATTCCGCAATAGTATTCTCCTGGAAAACGCCAGTCGTAAATCATCAGGTTCCTGTACACGCTGAGCATCTTGCTGATAAGTGGTTTGATCCCCGGTTCTTTTCCTTCCCTGATGAGTGAGTCTATATATTCTCTTTCCTTTTTCTCTAAAATTATCGTTGTCCTCTTTGCGGATCCCAAGTTTTTGTTCGTGAGAGCGTCTAGTTGCTTCCTCTTTTCATCTTGCATAATAATTATTTCTCTAGATATATTTTATATGCTTTTTCTTGGCAAGACGGAAGAATAGTTAATAAAACTCCTCTCAAATCAATAGAAAGTGCCGATGAAGAGTCCTAAAAGCTGAATTTGATGATGCACCCTGGGGTATCTGAGGCAAAACAGTTCTTAAGTTAGAATTTTCTTCCGGGCAAGAAATACAATCAGCACTAAGCCCAACACGAACAAGATAAGGCCTGTGACGATAGATGCAATATAGTCCACCTTGAGAATGTCGGAAAGCACGTAAGGAACATAAGTTGGACCGGCGAAAATAAGAAAAACCGCCGCCACGACCAGAAAGACTTTCCAGAATTTGGAGGTCAAGTCGAAACTTCCGATACTGTTTTTTTCGTTCATGTAACACCCTCGGTTCCCATTGCACTGTCTTTTCTCATTGACTTGCTTGATTTTACTATCACATCACTTAATTATATTTTATTAATGTTTGGATACATCTTCAAATTGGACGAAACGCGCACTACTGGAAGCAATGGTGTTAAGCTTTTAGAACATTCCAGACCGTACTCTTGGATTAAATTGTTACTTGTTGTTGTGGCGCAAAATTGCCGGACAACAACGACTGAACCGTTAAGTCTCACTTCGCGCATGAACGAAATATCAGACAAGAGAAGACTGGGAGTCTTTTCTCATTTAAAGTGTGGTTATTCCTTCAACCCGTCTTTAATCTCTTTTCCCAATGTCTTCATTAGGAACTTGAAAACCATGAACCCCGCCCCACGATCAGCTTTGAAACCGGTTGTGGTCCCAAGCAAACAAACACCGTCAAGTTCTCGTTCTTTCGCAAGTGCCAGAGTAAGCCCCGTTCCACCCACTATTCTTCCTTTGCTGTAGATTACGGCGCCTTTCTCCATAAATTCGGTCGCCAGCCGTGCTGATGTTGCTGCTACGTATACCTGTGTTTTGTCTTCGGTTATCGGAACCCCACCCATTGTTACAACGAAGTGGCAACCTACTTTCTGCGCGAAATCCAATATGTCTCCGCATACTTGATAGTGCGCCAGCACATCATCAAAAGAGGGCTGTGTCTCCCCGGTCATTATGACAAGATTGTTCTTGTCCAAAGGAGCAGAATAGAACTCGTACTTCGGCAGATAGCATAGTCCCTTAGAGCTAACGGACACGTAGTCCGGAAAATAAGGCGAATATAACTCGGCAAAAGGCTTAGCATCACAAAACTTGATCAAAAGATGTGCTGCTATTCTCCCGACGTTACCAAAACCCGGCAGTCCTTGAACAAGAATGGGGTTCTCAAGCTCAGGCTTGTATATCTCTCGAAAGTAGGGCTTATCCATTCACTATTGCACCAAGTCTAAAGAGGTAATAGTTGACACTAAAATGCTTTTGCTGAAATGTGAAAAAGAAACTATTAATATTCGACGAGAGGTAGTAAACATAAAAAGGATTTACAAATCCTTTGATCGTGAATTTAGCGGGGTGGGGTAGCCAGGATTAACCCGCTGGGCTCATAAGGGCATCCAAATGCTGCTCAGAGAGACCCAGAGATCACTAGTTCAAATCTAGTCCCCGCTACCAAAATTCTCCGTTCAAGTCTTTCTAAAGAAAATTGCTTTTCAATGAAAATCTTATCAAAAAAGAATAAAGAAAATTGAGTCACATGCTCCGCTCTATGTGGATTATATGAAAAAATGTTTTGGATGGGCCTGAAGGAAGAATGTTGTTGTATTCTATGCTTTTCCTTTTTCTTCTTTGCCAAAGTATTTTGTCCATTTTAGCTTGCGAGCGTCTCTCTTGAAGCCTAGTGAACTCTTCTTGCATTTGCCTGAGCAGAACCATAAAACGGCTCCGTCATTTTTCACGTACATCATGCCGGTTCCGGATGGAAAATCGGTGCCGCAAAATGAACATTTCCGTGGTTTAGGCATAAAGATTCCTCAAGACAGTTCCGGTTCTACCGAGTGATCTTCTTTGCTTCTCTTTCTGTTTCTCTAAGCATTAGAATATCTTGGACTCGAATAGGTCCTTTAACGTTTCTCGTAATTATGCGCCCCTTATCCTTTCCCTCTAAGATGCGCACTCGAACCTGCGTAATTTCGCCAGTTACGCCTGTTCGCCCGATAACTTGGATAACTTCGGAAGGTATTAGTTCTTCTTCTGATGCTTTCGCTTCTTTGCTCATTACTGAGCTCCTCTTTTCACCTGGTCAAGCCGCGTGATTATTTCCTTGATAAGTCCGACAGCGTCTCCTTCTTTTATGATGCAAGCTGAAGCACATGGTACGTCGATGCCTACAGCGTTTCCCAGTTTTTCTTTGTTGGGGACGAAAACGTAAGGAATTTTCCTTTCTTCGCAGAGCAGTGGTAAATGAGCTATGACTTCTGGCGGGTCAACGTCTTCTGCAATTACTACGAGTTTTGCTATCGCTCGTTCAACGGCTTTTGTTGCCTCATTTGTTCCTTTTCTGACCGTGCCTGTTTTTGAAGCTATTTGTAGGGCTTCATAGGCTGCGTCTACTATTTCCTTCGGCGCTTCGTATTTTACATAGAATGGTTTTGACATATAGCCTCACCCTTTAAAGGCACAGTCTTATCAACGCTTCTTGTTTAAGAAGTTTTCTACTAAAAACAGGCGGTATGGACCTTTCACGAATCGGGTTACGGAGAAAGACTTAAATAAACTATTACGGTGACGTTGTTGTTTTTCGAGAGGGGAATGTGGTTGCAGAGACTGGGTAGGGTAGTTAGTCTGACGCCGTCCCAGAACATTGTCGTTAGAACCGAGAAGACCCCGAAAATCGGCGCACCCGTTGTTGACGAGAATTTGAAGACTGTTGGAAAGGTTTTCGACATCATTGGCCCTGTGTCTGCGCCTTATGCCGTAGTAAGACCAACTGTCAAGGAACCCGAAAAACTGGCCAGCAAGCAACTATACGTGATTCTCTCGAAAAAAGAACGGAGCAAATGGGAATGAGTGGAGATAACGAGTTGCGTGAAGATGAGGATTCTTCATCGTCAGCGCAACACGTTGAAACCTTCAAAGTTCAATCGTGCCCTGAATGCAGCAGCACTAGACTCATGCGAGATTACGAGTGTGCGGAAATTGTTTGCATGGACTGCGGTTTCGTGGTCACTGCAAAAATAGCGGACAGAGGACCTGAATGGAGAGCTTTTGATGACGAGCAAAGGTCAAAACGGACTAGAGTAGGTGCACCCTTAACCTACACTATTCATGATAAAGGCTTGTCGACAACAATTGACTGGCATGACAGAGACATCTATGGCAAAAGCCTTTCTCCTGGACAAAAAGCTCAGGTATACCGTCTCAGAAAATGGCAAAGACGCATAAGAGTCTCAGACGCGACCGAACGTAACTTGGCTTTTGCTTTATCTGAAATCACCAAAATATCAAACAACTTGAATCTGCCCAAGAACATTCTAGAAACCGCATCGGTAATTTACAGAAAAGCGGTGAAAGAGCGGTTAATACGAGGACGCTCCATTCAAGGGGTAACATCAGCTTCTATTTATCTTGCGTGTAGGCAATGTGGACTACCACGTACATTAGACGAAATATCTCAATCATCAACCGTAAACAAGAAAGAAGTAGGTCGAAGCTATCGTTTTCTGATCAAAGAGCTCAACTATTCAATTCCGCCCCTTAGGCCCAGTCAGTACATAACAAAATTCTCCAATCAGCTGACAATGCAGGGGAAAGTGGAGGAAATTGCACACAAGATTCTGGCAGCGGCAAAAGAGCTTAAACTGACTTCTGGGCGTGGCCCAACAGGCATCGCAGCAGCCGCAAGCTATGTAGCTTCGGTTTTGACTGGGGAAAGAAAAACGCAACGAGAAATCGCTGAAATCGCGCAGGTCACTGAGGTTACTATCCGAAATCGCTACAAAGAACTTGTCGAAAGACTGATGTTCCAGATAAGCATCTGACAGCACACCTTTCCTTTTTCTTTTTGCATGAACTGCAGAGCAGTGTCCAATGCCGCCATTTAGCGTTCTTCTGGACACCATCCTTGCTGAGGCAAAAGATAATAGAGTTGATCCAGAGAAATAGTCCCCATATGTCGAACCGATGTATGGTATTTATTGCTGAGTCGACGTCTTTTTCGATTCCGAAAGATTGTTTCAAGTTTAGGTTAAGGAGTTTACCGTGACTGAACCTGTGCGACCCGCAAGTATCAATGATATTGTTAAGAGAATCAGGGAGATACGCGAAGGGCTAGAGCAGACATTGATGAGTCTAAGGGAAAGAATTAGCTTGTTAGAAACCGATCGCGCTGGTTTATTATTGGAGATCGAAAGGCTCAAAGAAGTTGCAGAATCACGAGCGGGTGCTCTAGAAATCGAGGTTGGCGAGCTTCGAAAAGAAATAAAAGTTCTGAAGGAAATTCTCGGCGCTGCCGAATAAGATTGCCAATTTCAATAGTCAATTTTGATTGAGAGACAGGTATTTTTTTAAGTTTGACAATATCTAATTTAGGACCATGCCCTACAAGTTTACCTTCGACCTAACGAAAGTGCCACGTTTCTTCTTTACCGAGGTAGCGCGAATCAGCTACCGCAGGGGTATGCACAAGACACTTCTCAAAAGGCTACAAGATATCATAACAAAGTTTCGAATTCAAGAGGCTACAGGACTCAACCTGTCTGACGCCCTGGTTCTTCTACAGGACTTTATCGACCTGCAGGCAGTGAACCTATTGTACAGGAAAGATTTCTTGGAAAGCAACAAGAGGGCGCTTTTTCTTCCACACTGCTCCAGAAAGTACATGGATAGCAGGTGCAAGGCGAACTTCGATGCAAGCATCCCCTCCTATACTTGCTCGCATTGCTCCGGAGACTGCTTAGTCAACATGACAGATTGTTTAGCGAGGAAAAAAGGGTACGATGTTTACGTGTTGCCAGGCGGGTCATGCATTCCCAAGATTCTTAAGACCATTCACTATGAAGGTATCGTGGGCGTTGCGTGCGGTGAAGAAATGAGAGTCTACCGCGAGATTCTAGGCGGAATGAATGTCGCTGGGCAAGCTGTTCCGTTAATAAAGAATGGTTGTGCTAATACTATTTTTAGCATGGATACTCTGGCTAAGACTATCTAAAACTTCATGAAGCTTACTTTACCAGCTCTCGTTTCTTCCATCTGAGATTCTTGCTTTTGCACTTTCGACATTTTGTAGCAGTAGCAGCGTTTCTGACCCCGCAGTCCCTACAAATTTTCATGTAGAGCCTGTGTTTTTGGGCAATGGCTTTCTTGACAGGATCAAGTATAGGCATGTAATGGTCCTCTTTCCAAGTTCTAAGAGCAACATGTTCCTCTATCAAATATACCTTTTGTCTAAGAATGGTAGAGATCTTATCCATCCCTTAACGGCGAATATTCAAGAATCAGAGGCGCTTATTTGACAGTCTCAATTGTGATGTATGATCTCGTATCTTGGATCCCGTCTATCGTGTATAGTTTTTTGAGGATTTCGTCCAAGTTTTCTCTTTCAACCATTATCAGCACGTCCAGTTCACCAGCGATCCTGTATGCTCTCGAGATTGAAAGTTCTTTGATCTTGTCGTATACCTGCATCCGCTTCACCGGTGAGACCTTAAGGAGTATGAAGGCCGGAGTTGTGGTGATGCCGAGGGCTTTCAGACCTGTGTCGGTGACGTCTACAAATCCTCGGCCTGTGCGAATATAGTCTCTCTCTTTGAGTTTCTTCAGATGCACGTTGAGGGCTTGTCTGCTTATGCCTAACTGCTCAGCTAACTCGTCTTGCTTGACCATTAGTGTGTATGTGTTTGTGGCTTTTCCCTTTCCGTAAAGCTTTTTCAAAAGTTGAATTGAGCGTTTTGTCAGAGGTTCCAATTTTTCACTTTGTAGCAGTTTGATAATTTTATCCTTTACAATTAGCGCGTTATTTAAGATTTTAGTAAACAAAAAGCAACTTATGGAAAGACGCCACATATTTACTTCTCAGATCTTCAGTCGTTTGTTGAACCGATCGATGTGAAAGCTTCAGCGCCATAGGATTTTGAATTTTGAACAAGAGAACAGGAATCTGACAGGGTAAAAATTGATTCTAGACCCAAAATGCCACTCTATTCTGTTTCTGAAGGGAGAAAAACGTTTGTCGTGATAAAGTACTTGGTTACAAAACTCTGAAAAAGTAAACGTCAGATTAACACCACAATCTATTTATTTGCCGCCCAAAAAACTAATGAAACATCATCAAAAGGGGAAACTAGGAGTAAGCGAGAGGGAATGTCGGCAGACAACACGGTGCTGATCGGAAAGAAACCAGTGATGAACTATGTTCTTGCTTGCATAACGTTCTTTCACGGTGGGGCCAAAGAAGTAAGCATCAAAGCGCGCGGGCAATCAATAAGTCGAGCAATCGATGTCGCTGAAGTTGTAAGGCGGCGATTTCTGCCAGATGTAAAAGTCAAGCGGGTAGGCATCGGCACAGATCAGGTAATGCCTCGAGAAGAAGGCAGCCAGTTGACCAATGTCAGCAGCATAGAAATAACACTGGAGCGATAATCAACTATTCAACTTGGAGATAAAGCTTCGCTGCTCCTGATTTCACAGCAAGAGGGCACCTTCCCACATGAAAACGGAACTATGTAGCTTCTGTTTAAAGAGCGGCATACTTTGCCAAAAATGTTCAGCAAAAGTTAAGGCTGGCGAGATCAGTGAGTTAGACCTGAGAATAGCGCGTTTGCTGCTGTCTCTGGAAGAAAAATATCCCTCCTTGCAGAATGTCTGCTTCCACAAAGCAATAGCTGTTGAGAGGAGTCTGGCTGTAATCGTTGGCCATGGTGATGTACCTCGACTTTTAGGTTACGGCGGAAAGATCATAAAAGCCTTAGCGGAAGAAACCGGTAAGTCTGTTAGAATTTTAGAATATGGCGTTGACGATCGCAAGTTCTTAGAAGACTTGTTTATACCTTTTAGCATACTTACAATAAATACAATCTGGCTGCCTGACGGAACCACTGAAACCCGGGTAATTCTGAAAAGAAAACGTGGCTCTCAATTGCCCTTTGACCTGAAGGCCTTAAAGGAAATCGCCCGCAAAGTTCGCAAGATGTCTTTACGCGTCGAGTTCGCTGATTGAGGAGTCCTATGCGCATGAACTTGGATTCCTTGGACAAGTGGACCAGAACCCATTATTCATTCAATGTGGCACCTCATATGGACGGTCAAGATGTCACACTTTTCGGTTGGGTTCAGGAAGTACGTGATTTGGGCGGAATCCGCTTCGTGATCCTTCAGGACAGGGAGGGCACAATCCAGATTACTTTGCCAAAAAAGAAAGTCAGTTCCGAAGTGTTGTCGAAGTCTGATGTCCTTCAAAAGCGCTACAGCATCGGCGTAAAGGGCACTGTGAAAAAGACGAATATGACTCCCAGAGGCGTCGAAGTGATTCCGAAGGAAATCAAGATTCTCGGAACTGCTACCCCTCAATTGCCAATTGACATCACCGGCAAGACACCTGCGAACATCGAAGCACGTCTTGATGCGAGGGCTTTAGACCTCTGCCAGGAAAAGAACATTGCCGCATTCAAAATTCAACATCACGCTTTAGAGGCGATACGAGATTTCCTCTTCGAAAAAGGTTTCGTAGAGGTTCACACGCCCAGAATCATTGCCTCAGCAACGGAGGGCGGAGCAGCACTGTTCAACGTGGATTACTTCGGTGAGAAAGCGTATCTTGCGCAAAGCCCGCAACTTTACAAAGAACAACTTGTCATGAGCCTGGAAAAGGTCTTCGAAGTCGGTCCCTTTTTCAGAGCTGAAGAATCGCACACACGAAGACACCTGAGCGAATTTGTTTCAGTAGACATTGAACAGGCATTCGCCGATGCCGAAGATGTAATGGGGTTGCTCGAACAGGTAATACATCACGTCTGCATCACCGTCAAGAGAAAATGTACAAAAGAGTTAGCCACGCTCAAACATAGAATTGAGGTCCCAACGATTCCAATCCTACGTCTAACCTATGATAACGTTTTGGACGATTTGAAGAAAGAGGGCGTCGAGGTGCCTTGGGGTGAGGACATACCAACCGAAGCCTCTAGGGTTCTGGGAAAGCTATATCCACAGTTTTACTTCATCACCGACTGGCCCACGCACTCAAAAGCTTTCTACATAAAACCCCGTGCTGACAAACCCGAGTTGTGTGAAGGGTTTGATCTGATGTGGCGTTGGATAGAATTGGTTTCCGGTGGAACGAGAATCGCGGAAAAAGAACTCTTAGTCTCCCGCTTAGAGGAGAAAGGTCTGAATCCGGAAGCTTTCAAGTATCATCTTCAGGCGTTTGATTACGGGATGCCTCCACATGCTGGTTGGGCGATAGGTTTAGAGAGGCTCACCATGGTTTTGACTGGAAAGAAGAACATCCGCGAAGTAACCTTCTATCCGAGAGACAGGGTCAGACTGACACCATAGAGTAATTATGCGCAGTGTGACTTTTGAAAGAACAAATAGCCGGTAACGCGCCCGAGATCTTCTCCGTCTCTCCTTGGCGGGTGCGATTTGATTAGATGCAGTTGTCCTTGTATCTTGATTTGTTTGGACGACCACTGCAAGTATGCGCACTTGAATCCCGAGGGATAGATGTCTCAATGGTGCGTTTGCCTGTTCCGAAAGTTTTAGAAGAAGTGTGTGAAAGAAAAACAGCTGCGTGTTTCCGGAAAAAACCGTTGTTGTTGTTCTTCTCGCACGCCTAAGTTATCCATAAGAGAGGACGTGAAACTCGCTCTAAAACGAATTTAGGGACAAGCATACGCGCTACGCGGTCGGAATCTTATCAGCTTTCATCAACGTGTTAATCAGACCTTAGTTCTGCATGAATTCAGCGGC
>CAYSOZ010000001.1:0-38905 GCA_964432815.1 uncultured Candidatus Bathyarchaeia archaeon | reverse complement strand
GGAAGTAATTAACGTTAACTTGGTTCAGAAGCAGACAGATGCGGGTGAAAAATCCAGATTCAAAGCTATTGTCGCCGTCGGTAACAGGGACGGTTACATTGGCCTGGGCTCTGGAAAGGCAAGTCAGGTTAGAAATGCGATCGAAAAGGCAGCTGCAAATGCTCGTTTGAATATTGTCCCTGTCAAACGAGGCTGTGGCAGTTGGGAATGTGGTTGTGGTAAGCCTCATTCAGTGCCCTTCCAGGTCGAGGGAAAATGTGGAGGAGTTAGGGTGGTTATTGTTCCGGGTCCAAGAGGTCTCGGTCTTGTATCAAGCGAAGTGGCAAAAACTATCTTAGGGTTGGCAGGTGTCAAGGACCTTTGGATGCGGAGTTATGGTTCAACAAGAACAGTACCATCCTACGCCTGCGCTATTTTTGACGCGTTACGTAAATCCTACAGTCTAATAACTCAAGCCGATTGGGTGAGGTAACGTGGCTGAAAAAGCTGAAGAATGCAAATGCATTGCCGCAGTGAAAGTTCGAGGAACAATTAGCGCACAGCATGAAGCCACAGAGACGCTCAAAATGCTTCGTTTAGCAAAGACTAATCATGCTATACTAATTGACAATCGACCATCATTCAAAGGGATGCTTCAGCGAGTTCAAAGCTATGTGACCTGGGGCGAAGTCTCAAAAGAGACCATATCGTTGATGCTTCAAAAACGCGGAAGGCTTGCTGGCAACCATAAGATATCTGATGTCTACCTTCAAAAAATTGGTTTCACCTCATTCGATGATTTGGCGAGTGCGGTTATGACATGTAAGATAGAGCACCAGAAACTGCCCGATATTCAGCCCGTTTTTAAACTTCACCCTCCAAGAAAAGGATTCAAAGGAAAAACAAAAATGAATTATCGTGCAGGCGGCGAGGCTGGATACCGCGGCGAAGCTATAAATGGGCTCATAAAACGTATGGTTTAGAAAGCAAACCAGTAATGCATCTTTCCCTATTTAACAGCATACGCGGAAACAAGCACTAAAGGAAGCGTGTTTTAGCTCAAAAAACAAGCGAATCCAACGCTAACTTTCTTGATTTTTCAATTCTTTTCTATGCGATACATTTTATAGTTACCGTGGAGATGCCATTGTGAATAGGAGAAACACCTTGAGCGCGAAATGGCGGAGAAGCAAGAAACACATGCGATGGCTAGATTTTCCAGACATGGAAAAACCAACAGCAAGAGTTTCCCCTAA
Organism: uncultured Candidatus Bathyarchaeia archaeon; assembly: GCA_964432815.1. Classification (GTDB taxonomy): domain Archaea; phylum Thermoproteota; class Bathyarchaeia; order Bathyarchaeales; family Bathycorpusculaceae; genus A05DMB-2. The sequence goes on along the minus strand of CAYSOZ010000001.1, from coordinate 37,670 downwards.
GACCATCCGACTAGAACCAGCCAGAACCGCCAGAACGGCGCACCCCCAGAATTATCACCTGCCTAGAAACTACCGCAAAAGAAAATGGAAAGAACCCAAACCTCTTATTGACATATTCCAAGAGAAAACTTGGATCACGATAGTCGCCGAAATCGCAGGTTTTAATAAGGAAACTCTCAAAATAGAGGTAAAAGACCAAAAATTGACCCTCTCCGCAAAGGCAAAGGACCGCAGGTACTATAAAAGTTTAAATCTGCCGAAAGAGGTCATTCCAAACATTATGCACACAACATACAAGAACGGTGTGCTCGAAATCAAACTGAGGAAAGCAGAAAAAGAACAAACCATCAATAAAAGAAGTTGAAAACGATGCCACACAAACTAAGGAAAATCAGGAAGACTCGAGGATCCAGAACACAAGGATACGGAAGAATAGGGCAACACCGCGACGCAGGCTCAAAAGGGCAGAGAAAAGTAGGACGCCACAAACACTTGTGGAGCTACGTAACAACATACGAACCCGACTACTTTGGCAAACACGGCTTCACATCACCGCAGAGCCTCAAGCATAAAGAAAAAACACTGAACCTCGAAAAACTTGAGGAACTATCTCAGAGGTTCCCTTCTGAAGAAGGCAAGTTTCGTGTGGACCTAACAAGCTTAGGTTATACTAAGCTGCTTGGCACAGGGAGAATCACAAAGCCCATGACCGTTAATATTGCAGCCTACTCAAAAACCGCCGCTGAAAAAATAAAACAAGCTGGCGGAGAAATATTGCCGGTATCTCAGGAACATGGAGAGTAGCATCAGTAAATGGCCGGAAGGTTCCTAAGTCTTTTCAAACCACTAGGAAGAATATTGCCTGAGATCAAAGTCCCGGCACGCAAAGTCAGTTTCAACGAAAAAATCTTCTGGACAGCCATAGTTTTAATAGTCTATCTAGTAATGTCCGAGATATCTCTCTACGGGATTACTTCAGACATTCAGGACCAATTTGGCGCGCTGAGAGTGATATTTGCCTCAAACCGCGGCACCCTCATGGAACTCGGCATTGGTCCCATAGTCACTGCAGGCTTAATCCTTCAACTGCTTTCTGGCTCAGCCATAATAAAATGCGACATGTCAAACCCGGAAGACCGTGGCCTTTTCACAATAGCCAGCAAGGTCTTCTCCATTGTTTTAACGGGTGTACAGGCTGGGGCTTACCTCATAAGTGGCATGTACGGCAACTTTGGGTCCCTCGGTACTGCTGCAATAGTGATATTTATGCAGCTTCTGGCAGCCGGTGTAATTGTGATGCTGCTGGATGAGCTGGTTCAGAAGGGATGGGGACTTGGTAGTGGAATTAGCCTCTTCATCATGGCAGGAGTAGCCCAAAACGTGATGTGGTCCTCATTCTCTCCACAGTCAGGTCTTTTTGTGGGATCGCTTTCTCTGTTGCTGAGTGGCCAACAATCATTAACAGCATGGATACTCGGGGAAGCCTATGCAAGTTCCCTTATAGGCTTCATAGCCACAATCGGCGCATTCTTAGCGGTAATCTACTTGCAAGGAGTGAGAGTTGAACTTCCGCTGACATATGCCGGGTATAAAGGCTTTCGCAGTCGATATCCGATTAAACTAATGTATGTTTCCAACCTGCCAGTCATCTTTGCTTCTGCACTTTTCGCTAACGTTTACTTCTTTAGCCAACTTATCTGGAGCACGCAAGGACAACCTCAACCAGGAGAAAATCTCTTAATCGATATCATAGGATCGTACAAGTATGTGACTTCGGGTAATCAGACCAGCGTCCAGCCTGCGGGGGGACTAGCTTATTACGTGACGTCTCCCAACACGATTCAGAACGTGATGGCTGAGCCCGTGAGAGCAGCTGTGTACTTGGGCATCCTAGTGGCTTTTTGCGCTGTCTTCTCGCTCATCTGGCTTGAGGTTGGCGGTCTTGGACCGGACAAAGTTGCGAAGCAGCTCATGGATGCAGGAATGCAGATTCCAGGTTACAGACGATCAGGGCGTCCCATAGAAACGATCTTGAAGCGTTACATTCCGGTCGTTACCGTCCTTGGTGGTATAATTATAGGTTTGATCGCTGGTATAGCGGATTTCTTGGGCTGTTTCGGCTCTGGAGTGGGCATCATGCTAGCTGTGGGCATAATTTATCAGTATTATGAACTGCTGATGCGTGAAAGGGCTTCGGAGATGTTTCCTGCTTTCAGAAGGATCCTAGGAGAATAGTCTCTCAGGCTAGGGCACAAGTTTCCTGCTTTCTGTTTTCTCTGTGGTTACTGGGGCGCTTGCCTATTCCCATGATATTCAGAAAGAGTGAGTGTGTGAAAGAAAAACGGTTTTGTGCTTGAGAAAAAATCGTTGTTGTTGTTCTTCTCCTGCGGCTCGACATCTTAATAGAGAGGCACCAGACACGCTCTAAAACGATTTAGGAAAACGCACATGCGCTGCAATCAGAAGAAAAAAGTATCGAAAATGGTTATTAACAAGAAAACAAATAGGCTTAAAAGAACCCATCGTAAAGCGGGGAAAAACAGAATATGTCGATCGATATTGCAGTAATACCTTTTTCTACAGTGTTGATTTTGCTCATTACTTTTGCTGTTTCATTAATCAACATGACGATTAACCGATTGTTGGTCAGCCGTATGGTCGGATGGGAAGAGTATAGGGTGATGCAGAAAGAGATCGCTGAACATCGATCTGCGACTATGAAGGCTGTACGTGCGAATGATAAGAAAATGATTGAAAAACTGAAGAAGAAAGATGCGCAGATAAACCAAATGAATATGAAAATGAGTAAACCTCAATTATTGCTATTCCCAATCGGTTTTGTTTATATTCTGATATGGATATTCTTCCTTACGCCAGTGTACGGCGCAAGTTCCGTTGCTGTTGTACCGGGCATGGGCGGAATACCTGTACTCTATTGGTACATGCTCTGCTCTTTCCTGTTCGGAACTTTAGTGTCTAAGCTGTTAGGCGTAACCCCGATGGAATAATAGAGACTGAACTTCCTGAGGCAGCTTTATGAACAGTGCTGAACGGGGCACAAAGAAGGGCGAGAGAATAGTCCTATGCATTTCCGGAATGGCCGGGACTGGAAAATCCACTTTAGCCAAGAAACTGGCCAGGAAATACAGACTTCGCTATTATTCAGGCGGAGACGCTCTGAAGGAACTAGCAGCGGCTGAAGGTTGCAGCGTGTCCATTCAAGGGTGGTGGGAAACCTCAGAAGGTCTCCGGTTCCTACAGAGAAGGAAAAAAGACCCGAGATTCGACAAGGCAGTGGATAATAAACTTCTGGAGTATGCAAAACAAGGGAATGTTCTTCTGGATAGCTGGGCGATGCCCTGGCTTTTGAATACTGGCTTCAAAATATGGCTTTCAGCTTCCGTAGAAAAAAGAGCAGAGCGAATAGCAAAACGCGACAAGATCTCGTTGAAGGAAGCTACGGCTGTTTTGAAAGAGAAAGAGGGAAGCACAAAAGCCATCTACAAGAAACTCTACGGTTTCACTCTTGGAGAGGATTTTGAGCCTTTCAATTTCATTTTAGACACAGACAATCTGAAGGCAAACGAGGTTTATCATGTTCTCTGTGACGTTGTCGATAATTTGGTATTCAATAAAATAAACTAGCATCTGTATTGCAACTATCTCTATTTTTGTGCTCTGCTGAGGCGCGTTATTTAAGCCTACCGCAATTGTTAAAATTGAATTGCAATATACTACCCATTTTCTAAGCCGTCTTGATGCGGAGGTGAGGGATAGGTGCAGTTCAAAGACAATCCTGTCTTTGCGATGCTCTTCTTGGAAGCAGTCGCCATATGTCTGCTTATTTCTTTTCGATTCATCAATCTTGAGTCAACAGTAAATCTTCTGTGGTTCAATCTGCTTTTTGTTTCAATGACTTTCATCCTGAAGGCCCCTCTCAATAGAAAACTGGGTTTGCTAGCATTGGGCAATGTTCTAGGCGTTTTCTGCAACTTCTATTATCGACTTTTCCACAGTGCAGGCTGTCTGATTTTCGGAGATCCATTCAGTTTGGTCTACGTAATTCTCTATCCATTTTTCAATTTCATGTGGATAGTGACTTTCTGGTCACTAAGTTTGGCTGCTCTCTCTAGCCAAGCAAAAAGACGGAGATGAAGAAATTGATCATTCAGGCTCTCAAACTTATGATTGGCTTCTATACCGTGGTGATAGTGGGCTATCTATTCAGACATTATATTTTCACGTTCACAGCGCTACGGAAATCCGACAATTCTTGCTCAGACGATTTCGAAGACCACCTCTATGAGCCAACCGTCTCCATAGTGATTCCTGCTCGTAATGAAGAAAAAGTAATTGGCCAGTTGCTCCAGCGGATGACTGAGTTAACATACCCTATGGAGAAGCTAAAGGAGGTCATAGTCATAAATGATGCATCATCTGACGCTACTGGACAAATTGCCGAAGAATATTCTAAGCACTATAGTTTTATCAGAGTGATTCACAGAGACAAGAAGACTGGCGGCAAAGGCAAGCCTTCAGCGATAAACTCTTGCTTGCACCTACTGACCGGTGTAATCGTGCTTTTTTTCGATGCAGATTATATTCCCCAGATAGACATTGTCGAAAAACTCGTAAGAGGATTCGTTAACCCTAATGTGGGCGCAATACAAGGACGCCCTGTAGTGTACAATGAACCAAAGAATCTTGTGACAAAAATCATAGCTTTGGAGAGGATAGGTGGCTATTGCATAGGTCAAAAAGCACGTGACAATCTTGGTCTGACGCCCCAATTTGGTGGCACCGTTGGAGGTTTTCGTCGGGCTTTTCTGGAAGAGATAGGCTCTCTTGACGAGTCAATGTTGACCGAGGATACTGATTTGACCTTTCTCGCTCGCCTTCATGGCTATAAAGTCCGCTATATAGACGATGCTGAATGCTATGAAGAAGCTGTTGACAGTTGGAGTGCCTACTGGAAACAGAGGCATAGGTGGGCTCTGGGGCACATGCAGGTGTGTTTCAAGCACGGTTGGAGTGTAGTGAAAAGCAGGAAACTTTGCTTAAAAGAGAAAATCGACGGTTTGCTTCTCCTGCATTTGTATTTCCTGCCGGTGGCAACTCTTTTTTCATGGTTGGCAGGCATAATGCTTGTTTTGTTTGAACCCTCACCTGCGGTCTACACCATGTGGTATTTTACTCCCATGTCGTTGTACATTCTAGCGGCAAATTCTGCTCCTTTTTTTGAGATCGGTATTGGTACGTACCTGGATGAGAGAACAAGAATTCAATGGCTGATTCCTTTATTGCTTTTTTCGTACTTGTTCAACATACTCATTTGCACAAAAGCTTTCTTTGATCTCATTTTTTCAAAGATACTGCGAAAACAGAAGAATTCTTGGGCTAAGACTAACCATAATGGAGGTGAAAATCGTTATTCCGGAATTAGATCTTAATTTCCTTGGAGCGGCTTTTGATCTTGATCCGACATCGGCATTGATCGTTCTCTTTGTGGTGAGTCCTTTTCTTATTTTTATACTTTTTTTGCCCGCTATAATAGAATTGAAAAAGCCGAGGGATAGGGGACCGCGTTTGATAATGGACAAGATTCCCACCCCTAAATTGAGTTTTCTGTATGGAATTGTCCCTTTGGACAAAGTTGAATTTGAATGGGAAAGAGATTTTGATCTTTCACTGATTCATAGCGTCGCAGCCATTATCGAAGTCTTGCCGAAGTTTGAGGCTTAGAGTTGCTTTTTTTCAAGAGAAATCCTGCATTCTTCCATTGGTCCATAGCCAGAGTCAAGTTGCCGTAAGGGCTTCCGTGAAGGGAATAGAAGATATAACATAGATAGGTGCATTGTGTGCAATCTTTGTAATTCTTACGCAACAGCTTAAATTCCTTGCTATTCCACTTTTTGGGCAGGTCGAATATGGATCCTGCGAAATTGTGACTGTGGCACCCAGCAATTCTGCCTAAATGATCAACTACGAGAAAGTCACGGAGTGCGCGGCACTTCCATGTCCGATTGCCCGTTTCATACAGTTTTCCAACTGTGTTTAGAAGCTTATCTGTGACGAGTATGTTTCTGTTTGTCTTCTTCATCTCTTTAAGATCATCGCACAGCTTTACCATTGCCTGCGAATCCTTTATTACGAATTCATCGTTGCTCCTGCCTATTCGAAAGAGCTGATTCACATCATTTGACGTGTCAAACGAGTAGAGACAGTACCAAAGAGGGATTCCTTTCCTTGAAAAATGATTTGTGATATCCAAGATTTCATGCAGGTTTAGTTGTGAAATCGTTGGTGTGACGGCTACATTTATTCCTTCGTTGTGTAAGGTTTCTACAGTTTCAACGGCTGATTTCCAGGCTCCTGGCACACCTTTTATGTAGTCATTTCTTTCCGGGTCCAAGCTGTCTATTGAGATTGCCACGAAATCGACGTTTCGTAATGCCTCAATCTTTTTGGCTGCCATGCTGCCATTGTCATATACTGTTGTGACGAAAAGTTTTGAAGCGTAATTTATTATCTCTTCTGCATCTTTTCGCAGGAGGGGGTCTCCTCCGGAAAGCACGAGTTCCACGATGCCGAGTTTCTTAAGTATGTCTAAGCCTTTCTTTATTTCGTTGGTTGATAGTTCTTTCTGGTCTTGTTCTTTCCAGACATTGCAGCCTCTGCAACGGTAGTTGCATTTCCTTGTTATCATCCATTGGGCGTGATGAGGCTTGTTTGGGATAAGCGAGCGCGCCGCGACAGCTGCAGTTTTCTTGATTTTCGAGGTCAAATAAGGTTTCACTAGCCGATCAGTTGATGCTAAAGTATTTAGACCAGGACTATAAAAACCATACAGCGCATTTGCGTAGATTGGCTGGTCTGATTGTCATCTAAAAAAATACGTGGCTGGATAGAAAAGCGTTTACTTTCAGTCGCTATTATTTCGATTAGAGTGATGAGATGTAATTATGGGTCCCGTTGATGTTATACTTCTGACTAAAAACAGTGAGAAAGTTCTTGAAAGCTGCCTCAGGTCGATCTATCGAAATGTGCCCGTAGCGCGGCTGATAGTCGTCGATAGCTATTCCGTAGACAGCACAATCGACATCCTTAGACGATTTGACGATAAATACCATAACGTTCTGATAATTCAAGATGACGGTACGCGAGCAACAGCTAGGCAGAAGGGAATCACCAATGTCGAGACCGAATGGTTCATGTTCGTAGACAGCGACGTTGTCCTGTGCAAGGATTGGTACAAAAAAGCTCTGAGTTGCGTCGACAATGATGTGGGAGCGGTTTGGGGAATCGAAGTGTGGTCAACAATCAAAAACAAAGCTACGCTAAAGATGTTTTTGTGGATAACCAAAAAGATATTTGATCTCCGGGGAGGGACTCACGACACGCTTATCCGCACCAGTTTAGTCAAAGATATCCAAATACCAACAAACCTTCACGTTTTTGAAGACTCCTATATCAAAGACTGGATAACTGAGAAAGGCTACCAAGTAATTGCCTGCTATACTCCATACTGCATTCACTTCAGACCTGAAGATGTGTGGACCTTAAAAGGCAGCTCAAGAATAATAACTGAAGCCATAAGGTGCGGTAGCCCAAGGTTGATTATCAGACTAGTACTCGCTTACGGTTTTTACACTGCATATTCCATATATCAGTTGTTCACAAACAAGACATAAAGCTCCTAAGCCGCAGAGGCCTCAGAGCACAAGTTTCGAATAGGTCTATATTCTTATATGTTGCATCAGTATCACGAAATCAACAAGGAAGCTTCAGCGGAAACACGGAGGAGACTGTGATGCAGGCAGTTGATGTTGTATTGCTGACGAAAAACAGCGACTACCTTCTTGAGAAATGCATTGCCTCCATCTACGAGAACGTTCCAGTTAACAACCTGATAGCGGTTGACGGCTTTTCAACCGACCACACTATGGATATTATAAACAAACTGAAACGGAAAAACGGGAATGTCAAAACGCTGAATGTGGATGGTTCTAGAGCCAGGGCAAGGCAGAGAGGCATTGACCAGGTTGAAACGGAATCGTTTGTTTTCGTTGACAGCGATGTCATCCTCAGCAAAGGCTGGTTTGAGAAAGCAAAAAAATGGTTGACTAGTGATGTCGGCGCTGTTTGGGGAGTAAACATCGATGTGATTCCGGGAGTCAAGGATGAGCGTATTATGCAGTTTCAGAGCTTGATAGCGCGGCAATGTTTCGGTATCAGAGGCGGAATGCACGACACCCTAATTCGTACAGACGCTGTGAAGGGAATCGAGATTCCAGAGCAACTACATGCTTATGAAGACGCGTTCATCATCAACTGGATAAAAGAGCGCGGCTACAAGACTGTGATCGGCGACGATATTTACTGTTTGCATTACAAGCCGCCTGGAAACTGGAGACTGCAAAACGGTGTCTCACAGGCTATAGTAGAATTCCGCTGCGGCCTACTCTATTCGCGGATGTTGACTTATGGATTTTATTATCCGTTTTTCTTGCTTTATTGGTTTGTTCAGTTTGCACTCCAGATACCGGAGAATTTTCATCGCGCTAATGCGGTCCAAAGATGATCTGAAACCGGTCGCGGCAAAGTCTTTGTTCTACCGTCCTTGATTACTAAAACTCTTTCGTTTGACTTTCCTAGGAATTCACCTATTATTGAAGCTTGGATATTTTCACCCTCAAGATTCTCGGTAATGTCTTTTGCTTTCTTCGGATCTGCCGAAATAAGCAAAGCCCCCGAGCTTATCAGTTGCAACGGATCGATTTTGAAATATCTGCATATCCCAGAAGTTTCAGGAGCAACTGGAATATTCTCCCTGAAGATTCTCACTCCCAAGCGGGATGCATCAGCGATTTCATGGATTCCTCCTGCGACTCCTCCTTCTGTTGGGTCGTGCATGGCATGGACTCCTCCAGTTCTCCAAGCGGTCATGGCGTCTTTGACAACGCTGATTCTGCAATAGAAATCTTTGGCGTTTTCCACGGCAACTCTGCTGAATCTCTTTGCTATCTCCCTTTCCCTGTCTGTGGCTAAGATCGCGGTCCCTTCTATGCCTGCAGTCTTCGTTAAAATAATTTTGTCCCCTGCTTTTGCTCCAGCGGCTGTAACGTACCTGCCTTTTTCGGTCAAACCCATAATACAGCCCACGACAATGGGCTTTGCCAAGCCTGGCGTTGTTTCGCAATGACCGCCTACGATAGCTACGCCCAAATTTCGGGCTGCATCGTGCATCTGGGTGCTAATCATGTCTACGAGGTCTTTGTGCGCACCCTCAGGAAGGAGTATGCATGAGAAGAAAAAGGAAGGTTCCACGCCGAATGTAGCGATGTCATTGGCATTCACATTGACTGCAAGCCAACCGATTCGTTCGATAGCCCCAGTGATGGGATCCATGGAAATTACTACGGATTTGTCCCCCACATTGATGACTGCACCGTCAATCCCAGCTGATGGACCTACAACAACCTCTTCACGTTCAGCGCCGAGGTTCTTGAAAACCACTTCTTTCAGCACGTCTATAGGGATTTTTCCTGGCGGCAGTTTCATCTTGAACTCACCTAGAACGTTGTTCGTTTGCCCTCTAGTTGTGGAAAGATGCGCAAGATAACATTAGCAATCGGTATTGCTACCAACAAACCAACAAGCATTTGTATGATATTGATCGGAATTTCGACAAGCGCAACTGCGAATGGATAGCCAAGTACTAATATTTCGTAAAGAAAATATCCTGACACCATGATTAATCCTCCTCCGACGATGGAAACAACAGCACAGAGACCACGGTTTGACATGTATCTCTGAAGTCTGATATAAAGAAAACCGACAGTCGCTCCTTCAAAACCCTTGATCAGGAATGTCCCGGGGGCAAATTGCGCTGCACCAGGGACCACCATATCAGCTATTGCTGCGCCAGCTCCAGCAATGGCTCCCACATAGGGGCCAAACATCAAAGATGCGATATATATTGTGGTTTCGCCCAAATTGAAGTATCCGCTTGTAGCAGGTATGGGGACGACGAAAGAATACGTCGCCACGAATACCAGAGCAGCAAATATTGCTCCTAAAGCGAGCTTGAGGGCTGTCATAGGAGGATTATGGGATTGTGTCATTTGGCTTCACTAGAAGAGCTACTCTCTTCGTACTTTCTTTATGATTTCTTCAGCTATCACCAAATCATTTTGGGTATTTATATTTAAAAGAACCTCAATATCTTCTGTAATTATTGCACTCGTGGCGATCTTCCCCTCATCCCGGATTCTTTCACCGTTTATTACGTTAACTCCAGACACGGCATACCATGTCCCCTCATATTCGTCGGTAGATGAGACCGAGAGCCTGAATCTTTCCCGTGTTTCTATTGGCACAAAAACTGCCAGTGCATCCTTCCCGCATTTTGCGAAAGCTGAGATAACTCTATCTAAAAATCTCCCCGTCAATGCGGGCAAATCTGAGGGAATAATCAACACTGGAAGTAACAAATTTGCCTTGGTTATAGCTTGAACCAGATCATTGTGATACCCCTTGCCGTCCGTCCTGATTATCTTTAATCCGTCTTTCAAACACTTGGCTTCGGTCTCAGGAGTGTTCTTGCTTGTTACAACATAGAATTCTGGGATTTGTCTGGAAGATTTGACTGCTTCAACCACATGCTCTACTAGCGGCTTACCCATGAACTGCACAAGTGGCTTCTCAACTTTCAGTTCCATCCTCTTGCCCATGCCGCCGGCCATTATCAGAGCAGGGACTCTCATAACGCAAACGCTCCCGCAGCAAAAATCAACACCCCAGCTCTTACAACCTCGTTCGTTGCTCCCATCATATCACCGGAGACTCCGCCAAAAACGCTTTTCCCAACCCACCCCATTAGTACCCCGAAGAGAACGCTAATCAAGATTGTGCCGAAACCGACGAAGCCTAAAAGGGGAACGACAATGAAGGTCGCAACGAGGTACGCTATTATGCTGCTCTTTCTCTTCGCGCTTTCCAAGAATATGGAACCCAATCCTCTATGAGTTGGTTTACCCACCGCTGCGATCGTAACCATCGCCAATTTGGCCCCTACTTCAGACACGATTATCAACAAGAAGGCAATCGCCCAATTCAAAAAGACTAGGCCCAAAAGCGCTAGAAATTCGACGACAATTGCGAGAGTAGCACCTTTGTAAGATACGACCCACCTGTGTGCTGCTGCTCGCCTCTCTTCCAGGTTGCCCAAGCCTATCGCATTACCCAAATCTACAAGGCCATCGAAATGTTGAAGCCCCGTTAACACCAAAAGAAATGCCATGGTCATAATTGCAGGAATCAATCTCTGCAGAAGTTCAGTTGGAACTTGAATAAGTGAGTTAATCAACAACAAAATGTAAGATGTTACAAAGCCAGAAGCCAAAAAGTACGTTCCCCCAAGCAGTCCGATGAACGCTCCTATCAAAGGAAACAAAAAAACATGCTCTGCAGTTGTTACAACAAAATCTTCAGTCGCTCCCAACGGTATGATAGTGAAGAAAGAAAGCATGTCCCTAAAAGTTTTTATAGCTTTCACCGGCGACATATACCATTAACTCTCTAAAACAAGATATAACTTTGTCGTGGACTTCATGGACAAACTCGATGAAAAGCGAATACTGGTGACTGGGGGAGCCGGTTTCATAGGCTTCCACCTCTGCAGAAGACTCTCCGAGCTGACACCTGGACTGACAATATATGATAACCTGTCAGGTGGAAAAATCGAAAACGTCAAAGACGTTCCTAAAGCAGCATTCGTAAGAGGCGACATACTTGCCATTCAGAAACTCTGTTCTATGGAGAAATTTGATCTCATCTATCACCTTGCGGCTCAAGTCGTTGTCCCATATTCTATGGAAAATCCTGTGGAAGATTTTGAAACAAACGCACGAGGAACACTGAATGTACTGGAAAAGGCACGCAAAGATGACGCAAGGCTCATTTTTGCTTCTAGCGCAGCCATATATGGTAACCCAAAAGTTTTCCCGACAGCGGAGGATTATGGATTCAATCCCTTCTCCTGCTACGGCTTATCAAAGGTTGTCGGCGAAGAATACTGCAACATGTACGCAAGCCAGTATGGGCTAGATATCACTATTCTCCGGTTTGCGAATGTCTATGGACCAAGATGCCATGGAGTCATCAACGATTTCTTCGATAAGATAAGCAGAGATCCAAACAAGTTGGAGATAATCGGAACGGGTATGCAGTCCAGAGATTTCGTACACATCTCCGACATTGTAGACGCCCTCGTTGTTTCCGGCCAAAAAGAGAGCGCTGTTGGCAAAACATACAACTTGGGCTATGGAGAGACCACGAAGATAATAGATCTCGCCAAAATGATTCTCAAAATCCTTGATCTGCTCGGCAAGACGGTGATCACAACCACCAACGTTTCTTGGCAAGGAGATGTCACCACAATCTGGTTTGACATCAATAAAGCCAAAAAAGAACTAAACTGGTCCCCGAAAATAACTCTTGAAGATACATTGAGAGAAATGGCTAAAGCGAGGAACCTCGTATGACAACGTCGGCCAAAGGTCTAGTGGCACTTCTACGTCTTCCCTATTGGATGATGACGGGCGGTCTCGCTCTCCTCACTTCCTTCGCAATAACCAAAGGTGCAATGGACCTTCTGACGGTGCCTTTGACTTTCTTTTCGATGGCTTTAGTAACATCAGCTGGTTTCGCCTTGAACGATTATTTTGACAAAGAAAGTGATGCTATAATTAAACCCAGGCGTCCTATACCCTCAGGCGCTCTATCCCTGAGACAGGTAATGGCAATCTCATTTGCTTTATTTGCCATTGGTTTGATTCTTTCTGCGTTGATAAATCAGCTCAGTTTCCTAATTCTCCTTGTTGACTCGATACTTCTTGTGATATACTCAGCGTTCATCAAACGTAAGTCTGGATTTGCTGCAAACATACTGGTCGGGGTATTGACTGGGACAGCATTTCTTTACGGCGAAGCTGTAACTTTGGGAACCGGGGTCTGGAACCCCGCTGCTCTGACTTTTGCTTCATGGAGTCTGTATCCAATCGCTTTCGGAACAATCGGCGGCAATGTTTTGCGAGATATTCTGAGCCTCGAAGGCGATTCGAAAGTTGGTTATCCCACACTTCCCCAGAGAGTTGGCAACCTCAATTCTGCAAAGGTTGCCGCTGTTTTCTTCATAGCGACAGGAGTCTTAGCTCCATTGCCGTATTTTCTAGGCAACTTCACTCCATTCTATCTGCCGCTTATCCTGGTCTGGAGTGTCATACTAATCTACGCTTCAATTCGTCTCATGGTCGCCGTTTCGCCAGGAAATGTAAGGAAATACGAGCGAATGGTTACAATGTCGATGATTCTGTTGCCATTAGCATTGATTCTCGAGGCTCTGTCATCTCTGCTTGGGGGTCTTCTTTGAAGAAGACCAAGAGCATTTGTCCAGAATGCCAGAAAAAGATTGATGCTGAATTATCCGTTGAAAAGGGCAAAATAGGAATCACTAAACGATGCAAAGATCATGGTGTCTTCACCGCCACACATTGGCAGAGCCAAGACATTTACGATTTTGCCGAAGCTTACGACTACTTCAAATATTTCGAAGATCAGGACTCAATTAAGAATCCTGAAGGTTGTCCTTATGCATGCGCGACCTGCAAGAACCATACCTCTGACACCGTAATCGGCGTGATCGATGTAACCAAGAAATGTGACCTAAAGTGTGCCGTTTGCTTCTCCACCTTCTCCGATCACATCGTTGATTACGAACCCACCAAAGATGAGCTCATCGATGTCTTAACCTTCCTTAGTAACCGAAATCCAAAACCTCCAGCCATCCTATTTTCAGGCGGAGAACCGCTGGAAAGAGAAGACATACATGAGATAATTGGCACCGCACACAAGCTGAAATTCATGACTATTCTAGCGACTAATGGTATTCATCTAGCCGAGAATCCAGAACTCGCTGCAAAGTTGAAACGAAATGGGCTTAATATCGTCTATCTACAATTTGACAGTTTCCGGGATTCTTTTTACGAAAAAGTCCGCGGCCGCAAGCTTTTGGACCTCAAATACAAAGCCGTGGATGTTTGTCGCAAGCTTGACATGGAGATCATTCTGGTCACCACGTTGATGCGTGGTTTTAACGATGCAGAGGTCGGGCAAATTGTCCGCTTTGCAGCCGCCAACTCAGACATCGTTCGAGGATTAATTTTTCAACCAATTGCGTTTACTGGCCGAGCAACTGACAATCCTTTCAAAGAAGCCTGGCGGGATTGGCATTTTGCGGAGGATGTTGAGGCTCAGACTGGTGGCGAAATCACGGCGAAAGACTTCTTCCCATTAGGGGTGATGGTTTCACCGATAAAGATTATGCGCAAGTTCATGAAGAAACCGTGGCCACTGTTTTCCTGTAGTCCACATTGTGGCATTGTAAATTGGATGTACGTTTCGAGAAGTGGCCGGATTATCCCGATTAATCATTTCGTGGATTTTGAGCGTTTCTTCAGGATGATCCTGGGAACTGCTCAGAACGTTGAGACTAAGGGAAGGGTTTCACTTCTTTCTTCACTATTCATGGCAGCAATGGTTTCATTGAATATGCCTCTTGTCACCAAGGAAGTGGGAATCTTCACCCTTATGAGGAGCATCCTAAAGATGCATATATCCCCGAGTTATCAGTCACTCGGACCTATCCGGCGACGAATTTTCTTGTTGGGATGCATGGCTTTTATGGACTCACACAACTTTGACGTAGACCGTGTGCAGAGATGCGTCATTCACTACGTTACTCCTGATTTGAAGGTAATTCCTTTTTGTGCGTACAATAACGTCCATAGAATCGGCACTGAAGAAGAGTATGCTTTTAGGCAAAACAGTTCATAGCAAACATTAGAGTTTGTCTACAACTTCAATGTTCAAAACACAATAGTTGTGTGAGAATTCACCAGAGATCCACAGTTCAAAAACTACAGAGTAATTTCCGGGTTCGTTTATGGTGATCGACGCCGATTTTTCATCCGTTTGATCTCTTTCCAAAGCAAAAGGGTAGGTGTTGACAGAGCTGAGGTTAATGGGTGTTGACATAATGGGCTCATCGGTAATCTTTACCTGAATCTCACTTTGAATAGCTTCTCTCATGTGATTCTCAACACCAACCCATACGCTGAATGTGCTGTTTAGGTTCGCCACGAGGAGTTCAGGGTAGTCTATTGCCTTTTTCTGCGAATCAAGCAGATAGACTGTAGCATATCCTTCCGGCTCAGAAAAATGTGTAACAAGATAATACCCTATCACGAGACTGGAAACGAGAACAAGAGCCAAACCTATCGAGATCATATACCCTTTGTTGCCGGTTAACTTGAGTCTCTCATTCAAGTCCTTAGTCGCTTCCAAACGAATTCTTTATGCATAAGTCCTTTGACCATGGTGGTGAATATCTCGATTCCTGACTTGAACTTTCTCAGCTTTGTTCTGCCGTACTTTCTTGATTTGTACGTGGAGGGAACTTCAACCATTTTTAAGTCTTCTTTCGCGAATTTAACTAGCATTTCTGTTGCAAATGACATGTCATCTTCATGAAACTCCACCTTGTCAAGTGCCTCATGAGATATTGCACGGAAACCTGATTGTGTGTCGCTGAGAAACTCGCCATAGAGTAGGTCGAAACAAAAAGTTATCACCTTGTTTCCTACGAAATTCATTAGTCCCATGGCCTTATTCGGATCATACATCCGCGTTGCCATGCACAGGTCTGCATCGCTTTCTACTAGCTTGTCAAGCAGCAAGTTGATGTGGCCAACTTCATATGTTCCGTCACCATCGACCATCACCACGACATTGCCTCTGGCACGGCTCATGCCTGTTCTTAAGGCGATTCCGTAACCGCGTCTGGGTTCGATTATGAGTCTACAGAAGTTTGTGTCTTTGACTATCTCTTTCGTTCCGTCCGTTGAGTTTCCGTCTACAACGATTATTTCCTTTGGGTACGACACTTCCTTATGAATCGTTGTCAGTATCTCACGGATGGTTCCAGCTTCGTTTAGCGTTGGGATGACTACTGAAACCATTTCTACGTTTGAGGTCATAGCTGAACTCCGTATTTGGAGGAGTTATATAACTTTCGGCATTGCTTAAATAAGTTCTTCGTAAATTTTCTGAAGTTTTCTAACGTTTTGATCCCAACTGTATCTTTCCTCGATCTTTTTTCGCAGCTCGTTCTTGCGAGATGAGATTTTGCTGTTGAAAACGTTCAATGCAGCTTCTGCGAGCAATTCGGGATTGTTAGGTGGCACAATTTCTCCATAACCTTCGATCATGATTTCCCTGATTCCTCCCACATCTGTAGCTATAACGGGTAGTCCGCAAGCCATAGCCTCAAGTGCTACAAGCGGTAATCCTTCCCCCGACTTAGAGGGCAGAATGAAAAGGTCTGCAGCGTTGTAATAAAATGGCAAGTCTCGATCAGAGATGAATCCCGCCAGCTTGAAGTTCTTTTCAATTCCGAGCTGCTCCACTTTTGTTTTTACCTGAGCAAAATCTGGTCCTCCCCCGACAGCGATAAAGAACAGTCGCGGGTTTTTTCTAATGGCTATTTTCGCGCTTTCTACTAGTGTGTCAATTCCATTTTTGTAAACGAGTCTTCGTACCGTTACAGCTACAACCGCATCGTCAGGGATTACCAGCCCCTTTCTTATCACATCTTTCTTTTCAGTCATAGGTTTGAACCGGTTCAAATCAACGCCGTTGTGGACTATTCGGGTTTTTTCAGGGTTTGCCCCTAGACTTAATACATATTTCATGGTAGCCTTGCTTACTACAATTATCCTGTCGGCTGACCTGAGGACATGAGATCCAACTGTTAGATCGTTCAGTCTTTCAACAGCGTTCCATATGCCTTGATATTCTATGAAGGTGTTGTGCTGGGTGAGCACGAAAGGTTTCTTGTACCTTTTTGCGAGTTTTGCTGCCATTAAGGATGATAGATATGGATGACCATGAGCGTGTATGAGGTCACAAGATTTCACCGCTTCCAAGAATGTTCTGAAGCTGCTTACGCTGGGGATAACATAAGGGATTCCCAACCTGAACCCTATGTTAAGAGAATCATAGCATTTAACACGAATACCGTCATAGGTGTAGTTCTTTTTTGTGCCGATTCTGTTCGTCAGAACCATGAGGTCAAACGTTTTTTGCATCAGCCTTTTGCCTTGCTCATAGACAACTCTTTCTATTCCACCAACGTGGGGCAGAAAAGTATGTGTCACGATGCATAGGCTTGGCCGGGCCATGGTGTCCAACTACTCTTTCTCCTCAATCTGCAGACTATTATAAACTTACTGTAAAATTCTCTGTGTCGAAAAGTCGGTTCGATTCTACTTTTTCGAAGAGGCGCAGCTGTGTCTCGCTCGACTATGGTGCCTATGTGAGGGTGAAAGATAGACTTTTGATTGCAATCGATTGCTTTCGGTCTTTGATTTTCACTTTGCCGATGCGTTCATCGACGAAACGTTTTCGGCTCAGATTCTTATGCTTGTTTTTCAGAAGAACTGCTCTTGGTGGCTTTGGAGATCAGATTCTCGGCTATTCGCAACTCCTGCAAAGTGTTGACGTTGACAGCGACTTTCTCGTCGTTCAACAAACAAATTTCTTGATCCAGCTCTTCCTCGTCAATCTTTTCTCCGTCAACAACATTTATTCCAGCAGGAACCACTTCTTCGTCATCGATCATAAAGGTGTACTCCGTCGATAAGCCCAATTTCTGCTTTGTTTCCACAGGTACAACAACTGTTAAGGCAGACTTTCCACATTTTTCGTGAGTTTCCAATACGAAGTCTAATACTTCTCCGGTGATCAGAGGGAGGTCTGCCGCCATCGCTAAGACGGTTTTTAGTTTCAGTTTCTTGATAGCGTATCCCATGTCAGAGACATATTCTTTCCCAGGCGTCTTCACCACTTTGACAGGGAACTTTTTCATCAGTCTGGCTGTCTTGGGTGTGTTATCACTCGTTGCAATAACTATCGAATCTACTTTTTTTGAATCTCGAAGCGCCGCGAGAACATATAATATCACGGGTTTTCCCCCAACCAAGATCAGAGGTTTCTCCCCGGAGATCGCCATGCGGCTGCCTTTTCCACCAGCCATTACGAGTGCAGTTACGCCCATCCGGTCACCGCTAGCAGAGCGATTAGCGAAACCATGCGAGCGAGCTCGTTTGTGGCGCCTAGAACGTCGCCTGTTACGCCTTTGAAGTGTCTGTGACATATTCCGACAATTACAAGACTTGTGAGTATGGCAGAAAGCACGGTTATCACGCCCGTCAACCACAAGAAAGGTATGGCTATTCCGAAAGATATTGCTAATGCAATTACCAAGCGGACAATGCCCTTGTAACCATGCATAGATTCGAGAAACGAAGAGGCCATTCCCTGATGGGCTGCCTTCCCAGCCCAGGCTCCAACAACCATAGAAAGCTTTGCTGAAACCTCAATCACCACTATGCCTTGAACTATTAAGTTAGAGTCAAGTTCGGCGATGGATAGGGCAGTGATTAAGAGGGTCAAAATTCCCAAACATAGACCGCCTGCGCCGGTTAAGTGGTCGTGCATTACTTCGATTTTTCTTTCTGGGGTGCCGTGTGCCATTATGCCATCTCCAAAATCCAGCAGGCCATCAGTGTGGTGAAGCCCCGTGATTAGTAGCAAAACTCCCAGTACTAACGCTCCCACGACTAAGGATGGAAGAAACTGAGTAACTGTCCAGCCGAAAACCCCGCCGAGTAAGCCTATGAACGCCCCGATCAAAGGAAAAACAAACATTAGTTTTGCGTTGTCGGTCAGCATATCTTTGTCCATACTCACAGGGATAATCGTTAGAAACGAAAAGAGGTTCTTGATTTCCTTAAGCATGATATAGCCTCAGAATCTACCTTCCATCAATAACGCATAGTTTCTCTCTATTTCTCTAAGCAACATGTCCTTTGTTATGGCACCGCCAACTTTGGCCATTGCAGAGACTGCGGCACCGCCGGCTCCGACACCTTCCTTCACAATGCCTTCTTCGTAAGCCTTCAAACCGCTGAACTGGGAAGTTCCGAAATTCATGTCAGCCGCCAAAATAGGCACATCTGCAATTTGAGATACAATCCCTTCAAGATCGGAAGACCTGTCTTCGACAACCCATCTTGTAGTGCCTATTGCCACGTTGCATAGAACGTCTGGGTTCAACGCTTTCACAAGAGCTAGTACAGCCCCCATTTGCGTTCCTCCAGCCATCAACACTGGGACCTGAGCCGCGGAGCCTATGACTAATCCTGCTAAGGCGGGCATCATTGGATCGCCTAAACACGAAATAGCCCTGATCGGATTTTTCGCGAGGCTACCGAAACTCTCCTTCGCTGCCAACAATCCAGTTTTGACAATTTCATTTTTCAGTCCATGGGGGTTTTCAGGCATGCTGCTACTGACTTTGCCTTCGGCTTTCACTCCCATGACCGACAGGACGCCCAGCGCCGTTGTTGTGCCCCCGGGAATGCTTTCGCCGATAACAAGGTAGTCCGCGGTTTTAGCCAAATGTTCCCCGGCAATTGTGGCTCTTTTGATGACTTCGTCAACACCCTCCACTGCATTGCCCGTCCTTATGTCCCCACCTGGCTTTCCGCCTAAATCCAAGAAAGGTACGTAAGGATTCACCTTTGATCCGGCATTAGCAATCAGAACAGGTATATCTGCAAGTTTCAAGGCAGACATCGATATCAAAGCTGGTGTCGGTATACCATCAGGCGTCACTGGCACGCCTGCAATGCATTTACATTTGCCTAGGAGAAGTAGCTCGGCGTCTGCGGGTGGCGTGTAATCCGTGAATTCAGGATATTTTCCAGCGGCAGATAATCCAGCAATTTTGGCAGTCTCCGTTGTGGCTATTGTGCAGATGAAAAGCGGGTTTTTTCCGTTTATCTCGTTGATGAACGCCTCTGCTTTTGGAGCGTTATGTGCCATCAATACATCAAATATTTTCTTCATTTCTGACTTCCTCGTTCTTTTCGTTGACTTCAAACTGTTCTATTTCTAAGTTACTCGAGCCGTTTAGGTCAACCTTTCGGCTTTCAAGGATTTTTATGCGTTTGTTGAATAAAGGCCCATCTGTTACAAGCGTGTGGTATTCGCCTCTTTCTCCGCAAGGGTCCACATCGCCAATTTCTACTATATCTTCGAAGAACTTTTCGTTCAGTTGTCTTCCGAGCCATTCTGGACCGAGCAATCTTGTGTTGACCCTTGTCACAATTGCATTGAAACCTGAGGCAACGAATTCATGGAAAACCTGCTGCGTGTCGCGGTTCCACAAAGGTCTGATCATTTTTAGACCTATTTCGCCACAGATGCGATTCAGCCATCCCCTCTCGTGCAACGGAACTTCGTATATGTCTCCTGTAACTAAGCCTTGCACGCCGGCGATTTTCAGTTGCCGCAAAGCATTTTTGAATTCTTGCTCGTAAATGTTTGGCGTAGTCTCTCGTTTTGTCAGAGGGATTCCAAGAGCGGTTGCCTGTGCATCCAGCAAGTCAGCCCTTATCAGATGGAAGTTTGATCTTCCATCGCTTGCCATCATAGTGAGAAGATTGCCAATTTCGAATCCCTCTTGGATTGCCTTGAAACTGGCAAAGCAGCTGTCCTTCCCTCCGCTCCAAGAAACCGCTACTTTCATCTGTTTCCAGTTTCTCCCATGGTTTTTCTTTTGTCCGCAATCTCGCTTTCGTTGGCGGTGCCAGGTTTCAGATGACTGAGGATTCTCACTTTTTCTAATTCGGAACTTCTTGCCTTTTCCTCGGAGACGTTTAACCATTGTAGAAGCTCGTTTTGATTCGCAACGAATACTGCACCAATACGTTTTAACTCCGAGAATATTTCAGTTGCTTTGCCTTGGGTGAAGTCTCTGCTTTCGATGGGGACCTCATCTATGACGATTGTCGGGATTCCCTTTTCCATCGCTTTTTTGGCATTTTCCAGGTTCTGCAAATTGCCATGACCAAATGGAACCGAAGTTAGAACTATGGTGCTTGCTTTGCTCATCATGGCTAGGTTGGCTTTCTCTGTCTTTTCGGTGATGGGTGAGAAGGGCGCTTCTGTTGTCACGGGTATTTTTAGAAATTGCGCCGTCTCAAAATCCGTGTCCAAGACGTTGAGAACTCCAGCGGTAACGCTGTACCCTTCGTCTAACAGAATTTTCATGAGGGCTGTTCCAGTGCCTGCTCCGCATATGAGATGGATTGAGCACTTTTTAGTCGGAGAAGGTTTCTGCGGTGAAAGCGGGAGTACAAAAAGTGAGTTGGTGACGAGGTGTTTCTTAACTATCGCGTCAACTCGAAAGACGCTTCTAATGTTTTCACTAGTCAAGACCTCATCTATGTTGCCGGTTGAAAAGATTCTACCGCTCTTGAGCAGTATGGCTGAAGTGCAGTAACGCGCAGCGAGGTTCAAGTCATGGAAAACTGCTAAGACAATCAAATTTTCTTTCACGCACAAGTTCTTAACGAGATCCATGATCTCAAGCTGGTTGATTATGTCCAAATGAGTCATAGGCTCGTCCAAGAGCAGAATTCTCGGTTCTTGCGCCAGAGCGCGGGCAATTATTACTCGTTGTCTCTCTCCCCCGCTGAGCTCATTTAGGGGTCTTTCTGATAGGTGCCACGTGTTCGTGAGCTCCATGGCTTTTCGCGCGATTGCCAGGTCCTTCTTTCCTTCAATCTGGAAGCGCGTCATATGCGGGTTTCTGCCCATCAAGACAACGTCCAAAGCAGCGAAACTGAAGCCTATGGCGCTGTCCTGGGGTACAACTGCCATCTGGCGTGCAACTTCCACTCCTTTGAGGTCATATATGTCAGCTTCATTAAGCAGAATAGTACCTCTGTGAGGTCTGAGCGATCTGCTTATACTCTTAAGAAGGGTGGTTTTCCCAGACCCATTGGGTCCCAGTATTCCAACAAAATCGCCATCTTTGACTGCAAGAGTTACATCTTCAAGGACTTTGACCGAGCCATAGCGGCATTCAACTCCATCCACATTCAACAGTACCAAGTTTAGCACCAATTTCTCATATTGCATAACTCTGTTTTTTCTTTCTGAGAAGAATAATGAAGAAGGGAGCTCCAGCCAACATCGTAATTATCCCTACGGGCAATTCGAGGGTTGAAGCGAACGGTGTCGCTACCACTCTTGCCAATGCGTCACAGATTACCAAGAATATGGCGCCAGTTATTATCGAAGCCGGAAACAGAATACGATGGTCTGGTCCTATCACTAATCGGGTTATGTGCGGCACCATCAAACCTATAAAGCCTATAAGACCGCTTAGCGAAACAGCCGCCGCAGCAATCATAGAAGCAAGCACTAGTAGTCTCGTCTTGACTTTCTCGACATTTACACCTAGGTTTTGAGCTGTTTCTTCTCCCAGAGCGAGCAGGTTTAGGTCACGGGAGTAGAAATAAGCCGCAATCATGCCAACTGCGATGAAGGGCAATGTTGCCCATACTTGAATCCACAGGATGTTTGAAAAGCCGCCTATGAGCCAGAAGACAATTGAGTGAAGCGAATCGCCGGCTACTACTTCTAAGAGAGAGACTATTGAATACATGAAAAAGTTGACTGCTAGCCCGCAAAGGAGTAACATTGTGACTGGAACTTTTGATCCGACGCGGGCGATATTGTAGACTAGGAACATGGCGAATAACGCGCCGGTGAAAGCGGCTAGCTGCAAAATGCCCAAGCCGAAAACGGAATAACCAGTTCCGAACAAAATTGACAAGGAGGCGCCGACCGCTGCTCCGGACGACACGCCTAACAGGTACGAATCTGCCATCGGATTCTTGAAAACGCCTTGATATACAACTCCCGAACTGGATAGGGCTGCACCCACAACAACACCAGCTATGATTCGCGGCAATCGTATCTGAAGAATGATTGCTGCATCCCGAGGAAGAAATAGCGAGGGGTCCACGTAACTATTCAAGAAAGGAATTTGTCTAGCTAGGATTGCTAGGATGTTCTGAAATGGAATCTGAGCGTAGCCTACATTCAGGGAGATAAGAACTGTTAAGATCAAGGCTAGAGTCAACAGAATTAAGATGAGTTTCCATTTGGAAGTACGACGAAAATATTCACTTTCAACTTGATCTTGATTCATGTGTGCCACACAAAAAAAGTGGGGGTGATTTAAAAGAGTTCTGGGTGAAAGGCTTCAGCCAAGTCTTCGATGATATCTGCGACTCTTGGTCCGGCTCTGGAAATTGTATTGGAGTCAACTTCGACTAATCTGTCATTTTGGACGGCGCTGATGGAACTCCACCCTGGTCTTGCTTTAACGGCATCCAGGCTTACCCAAAACGTTTCACCGTAACCCATGCCTTGCTTTGGCAGTAATATGACGTCAGGGCTTCGCTCGATAACTGCTTCTGCACTTGACTGGAAATAGTCCAAGTCTTGATCAACAAATACGTTAACTCCGCCAGCCTTTTCGATAAGTTCATTTTGCCAAGCTTTTGATCCTGCAGTCCATAGTGAGGTGGCATCGTACCAAACTTCGTAGTAGACTTTCGGTTTGGACGTAGCATCTGCAACCTTGTTAACCACGGCGTCTATTCTGCTGTTTATATTGTTAATTAGGTTGTTTGCTTCTGCAGTTTTGCCAGTTGCGTTTCCGACTAGTTCTATGTTCTGGAGCACTCCGTTAATGTTAGCAGGATTCAAGACTAGGACTTTGTATCCCAGCTGACGCATGGTGTCAATCGTTGGTCCTTGAACGCCTCCGGTTGCTAGAATCAAGTCGGGCTCAAGAGAAGCGATTGCCTCCATACTTGGATCGCTGAAGTCCCCAATACTGGTCATGTTGCCTGCTTCGATCCAAGCCGAAAAATTGTAGGGATAGTCGCAATATTTGCTGACGCCCACAACTTTTTCGTCCAAGCCCAAAGCAAATGCGATTTCCGTTGTGCTGGGTGCGAGGGAAATAATTCTGTCAGGGAGAGACTCCAAGCTTGTGATGTAGCCAGTGTCGTCAATCAGATTTTGGAAAGGCTCGAGTTCTGTGTGGTCCTGTCCTTGATAGTAAGTATAGATGAAGACGGCAGCGATTATTATAGCGATTATGCTGATTGCTGAAATCGCATATTTTGTGTTCACGTTCCCAATTCCTCTATGCTTGGATGGTTTATCCATACAGCCTTATAAGAGTTTCCAAAAATGCGCAACACTTAAAATTCACTCCTTCATATGACAAGATACTGATAAAAATGGACCCTGAAAATCCTCCCCTATTGGATTATCTCGAGAAGAAATTGATAACTCTGAAAGATCTCATCGACTCAGCACTTGAGCTCTTCGTTCCACATCCCGGGTTAGAGACTGAAGAAATAGCTGTTAAGATGTTCCGAGAAGAGTTCCTCGAGACGCTGTCAGATGTGAATGTTTCCACTTTGGTAGTTGCCTGCTTCCGGGCACAGGAAGACGCGGAAAAGGGCCTGATTCCGGGGCTGTCACAGGAAAGATTCAACGGTCGTCCGGGATTGGTAGCCGACGAATTATTGGGTTTGGCCATAGCTAACTACATTGCGGGAGTAAGAGGCATCTTTGAATTCACACGGTTTGACCAGGCCAAGCCCGGAATCCTAAAGACGCTTGGGCCGCTCACAAATGATGCCATAGGCGGTCTGGTTGCGGGCGTGTCATCAAATGTCTACACGCGGGCCTTCAGAGATTCAAAATGATTGTCTTAGGCATAATGCTTTTTTCTAAAGGCATCTAAAACTCCGTGGCAGTCACAGACTGTCGCGACTATGAATCTTTCTATCAGTTTTGCTGAGTCAATGAAATCCAGAAGCTCACTGCCCTTCAGGGCACCCATGCCGGGTGCCATAGAGTAGCTGATTAGGCTGAAAGCCTCTGGACAGGCAAATCTGAACAATTCAATCATGGTGCATGGCTTTGTGATTTGTGAGGACGGACAAACATTGGGCATGCTGCATTTTTCAACACATTTGTTGTCTCTGTTAAAGCTTGCAACAAGTTTTCCTTTCCCAGCCTTCAGGACAACAACTTCAGGCAGCCTGGTCAGTACGGTGTCTATCGCTTCTGTCCATGGCTCAAGGTCGAACTTGATTCTCGCCAAATCAGCAGCTATGTGAACTGGGGCGGTTGGAAAAACGTATTCAGGCTTTAGAGTCTCTATTAGCTCCAAGACTGTTGAAAGGTCGCCATGGACAAAGGTCTCTCCATTAAGAGTAATGCTAGGTGAGGGATTGAGTCCGAACCGCTTGACAGCGAGGCAGTCAGGGTTTGTGTCAACAGCAATGAAGCCGCTCCCCTTTTTTCTTAGATATTCGATCGCGTAGCATCCGTGCTTTCCGCCTCCTATTACTATGCTCATTTCTATTCGTACCTATGATAGTTTGACGGTTTTGTTCATCCAACCGGTTTTGCTATTATTTTCCTGAAAGCGATGATA
Organism: uncultured Candidatus Bathyarchaeia archaeon; assembly: GCA_964432815.1. Taxonomy (GTDB): domain Archaea; phylum Thermoproteota; class Bathyarchaeia; order Bathyarchaeales; family Bathycorpusculaceae; genus A05DMB-2. The sequence goes on along the minus strand of CAYSOZ010000001.1, from coordinate 12,166 downwards.
AAAACTTACTCATAGGAAGGAACTAAATAAGATTTTATGGCTGAGAGCTGTTTACCATTTTCAAGAAATGCGCTGTCAATGCATCTTTGCGCCTCTTCTCTATTTTTGTTCATAATGAGTCTATCAGATACATCTTTACTGAGACCCACATTTTCACCATTTTTGAAAAATAAGCAGACAACAGGGTTTGGCTGATGGGGGCGTGTAAAAGGGACACCACATTGTAGGAGAAATTTGTCTCTTACTTTTGGGCTTGTTCTGTCATTTTCTTAATGAAGTTCTTGATGTCTTCCGCGTTTCCAAAAACTGTTAGATGGCCGTCATTTTCTTCTCGGAAGGAAAGGTTAGTCTCGGCTGAGAGTTTCTTCAGTTTCTCGAGGGGCATATCGTCTATTGGCTCGATTCGAATCCATTTTTGATCGCGGGGGATGCCTTGGACAAACCATTTATCTTCTTTTTCAACCGCTGAACAGACGTCGCAGCTGGCTGCGTCTAGCCGCCTAATCCACTCGTCCACCTGTTCTGGCAGGAGCGTCTTCTGTGCTTCTGTGATTAAGTATGCTTCCACAGTACTTAGATACTCGTCGATTTTTGGAGCTGTCTCTCCCCGGCCTTTTTGGTCAGCATTCTCAACCTTCATTAGGACTCTTGCGGATTTCAGGTCTGTCAAAATATTCTGCGGAACTTGCATCCCCTTCTTTCGAAATTCTATTATCATTTCTTCCAATACTCTTGATGTAGCCATATGCGTCATTGTTCTTCTCTCCTGTGAAATGGTATCATTCAGACGATTAATAAGTTGTGCACGCCCAATTGAAACCTTTTTTCTTTGTGTGGGCTTGGGGTTTCCCCGCTTTCAGAAAATCGTGCTTTCTATCTATTCTATCCTTCTCGACACGCTATTGGAGATTATCTTTCATGGTCGACGCCATTCTCTTTGAACTATCGGAACGACTCTTCGGCTCTAAGAGCTCCCTGACGAACTTGTTCTGCCTATTGTATATGTGACAATTCTTTGAATGGAAAATCAGCTTTCCTGTCTTTAATGAGAGGTTTGCTTTTTCGTTTATCTCAGACACAAACGCTTCGTTAAAAAGTTGTAGCCCTGCTATGTTGGCTGGTAATCCCGCATAAGCATCCCATGATCTGAAGTAGCATGTCAAATGCATTCTTCCCTCGAGAATCTCTGTATCAATCAAGCTTAAGCAAGGGGGTTCATGTCTCTTTGTGTCAATGCTCTTTTTAATGTCTTCAGGTAGCCTTATGACGAGAGTGACTTGCCTATCACGTTGTTCTTTTACATATCTTTCTACAGCTTCTTCAATTTGATTGATAGGATGGTTAAGTCTGCTTCCGTAAGTGTATGTTTCATCTTGTTTATCTCCGCACCACAGATACTCCAGAGCATAACCTTGGACATATTTAATGTCGCATGGCGCTTTATCACTGACCAGCGGTCTATTTTCGGGATGCGTAATCTCAATTGTTATGTTTAACTTCTTCGTTTCAGTGGTCTCTGAACCGTAGCCTACCTGAAAAATGTCGCCTTCATTCCAAATGTGACTTATCGCTTGGAACCAAGCGTCTGGGCAATCAAATGCAGTGATCTTAACATGCTTCAAATTGCCTCTACTCCTAAGTGGTCAATAGAGTAAAGCGTTAAGCCAATTATGCCGGCTTCGCAAATATAAATTTGTGCTGTATCGAAAAGGAATTCCTGAATTGCCTAAGAATAGTTTCGAGGTTCGTTTTACTCAAGTTTTCTCTTGAAGTTCGTGTTGGTTACGCAATGTTTGCATATCTGTTCTCGCAAGTTTTGTGATGGTTGAGAGAGATTAGTGCAGCTCTACATTATGTGCATCACATTGTAGCGCTTTAGCCGTGAAGGGCAAGTTGATTTGTGAATCTTTTTAAGCAGTCATTCTATTAGATGAGTCCATTCAGAAATCTTCACGGGAATTGTAATATGGAACGCGCCAAAGTCATTAAAGACGAACTTCTGGAGCAAGATACACGTTTTCTGGCTGTTTATGTCGAAGCCAAAAACTCCTGTCTCATCATGTTGAGCGAGAAAGAAGACCGTCTTGGCACATTGGCGATTGCTGTTCCCAAGCCGCAAGACCTGTTGGGACCTGTGACCTCATCAGTATTGGTAGGCAACAAGAATGCTATTTCGGCGAGAATGTTTGCCGAGTATGTAGCTTCGAAGAAAGGGAAGATTGCCATGGTGTCAGTTTATCTGGACAAGCTCGGCGAATTGCAGGCCCAGACCATTTTTATGCATCTCATCGAGAGGGTCCTTAAAGCAGAAGGTGCGCGTGAGAGCACAACGGCGTGAACTCTAGTCTCCTCGGGCAGTAAGCTTCTTGTTTTGCTGCTATTTTGAGTATGAATTATCTGAAAGTGAAAGTATGATGATTCGCAAGCTCTCATTCGCCGAGTTCGACTCTATTTTAAGTGTAATCAATAATGCCGCTGAAGCTTACAGAGGCATAATCCCCCGAGACCGATGGAAAGAACCTTATATGTCGGCTGGGGAACTCCGCGAAGAAATTGAAGACGGATTGCAATTCTACGGGTTGATGGAAGAAAAGAAGCTGCTTGGGGTAATGGGAATGCAACGAGTCAATGATTTCACTCTTATCAGACATGCCTACGTGCTTACGGATCAGCAACGAAAAGGTGTCGGGCAAAGACTGCTCAAATATATCCTCCATCTATCCGAAACATCGGAAATTCTCGTGGGAACCTGGGAAGCAGCTTGGTGGGCTGTCCGTTTCTATGAAAAGAACGGCTTCGTTCTGACATCACAAAGAGAAAAGGATAGCCTTCTGAGGAAATACTGGACGATTCCCGAACGCCAAGTAGAAACCTCAGTCGTACTTTCAATCAATAAGAAAAAGCGTTTCTAAGCTCAACCTGAACCACGTTCCCTCCTGAAAGTAGTATTATGGGACCGGCCTTTCAAACAAGTGCTGAGAATCTGGCAGAACGGTTCCGGTTCGATTTCTTAGCCTATTTCAAACTTCAAGACATAACCTTAAGTTGTGAAGCAAGTTTGAGAATCGTCTCACATTTAAGACTGCATTCCCTATTGTGGACAAGGCAAACTGCATGAAACAGACTCTAATGATCAAGGTTAATCCTCGAGAACCTGATCTTGAAAAAATACAGATTGCTGCCGACATAATCAAACGAGGTGGCTTAGTCGCCTTTCCAACCGAAACCGTTTACGGTTTAGGGGCTAACGCACTGAATTCGGATGCTGTTGTGGCGCTTTTCGAGGCGAAAAAACGACCACTAGACAACCCCCCGATAGTCCACGTAGAGAGCATGCAAGGCGTTTACAAACTAGCTGCACACGTGTCATCAAAAGCAAAACAACTTATGCAACGATTTTGGCCAGGGCCGCTTACATTGATCTTCGAGCGTTCACCCGTTATTCCGAATGTGACAGTTGCAGGCTTAGATACTATCGCAGTAAGAATGCCCAAACATAAGGTCGCATTAATCTTAATCAGAGAAAGCAGTTGTCCCATTGCAGCCCCGAGTGCTAATCTTGCTGGAAAGCCCAGCCCAACCTCGGGAAAACATGTTTTTGACGACCTCAACGGAAGAATAGACGCGATTCTCGACGGTGGCTCCACACACATTGGGGTGGAATCCACCGTTCTCGACCTGACTTCGGATCCACCGCTGGTTCTGCGCCCTGGAGGAACTCCGTTTGAAGCATTGAAGAAGATCCTTCCTTCTGTCGAACTTCATCCTTTTGTTGTTGCTGAGAGGGAGTTGTCCTTGGATGAGATTCGTTCACCCGGGATGAAGCATAGACATTACGCCCCCAATGCTCAAGTGATTGTTGTCGAAGGTGCAATTCCTGCAGTGATCGCCGAGATCAAAGAATTAGCTGCATCTTACAAACAAAAAGGAGTCAAAGTGGGAGTTTTGGCTACTGATGAGACTAAAATAGGCTACCAGGCCGATGTAGTTGAAACTCTAGGGAGCCGCTTCAATATGGACATGGTTGCAAGAAACTTGTTTGGTCGATTGCGTGAGCTCGACGCTAAAGGAGTGGATGTCATAATTGCGGAGGGTTTGTCCACGGAAGGTTTAGGCTTAGCCGTTATGAACAGGCTTCGAAAGGCATCGGGTTACAACATTGTTAAGGCAGACTAGCGCTGGGAAAAACTTATATTATCGTGATAAGTGTTCCGTTTAGAATTCAACAAATTGTGAAAAATGGAAAGATTGGTGAAAAAGATGTCTGCAGGTGGAGGAACTGTTCCAGTTATTGTATTAAAAGAAGGTACAGGAAGGACAACAGGACGCGAAGCACTGAAGAACAACATAATGGCAGCGAAGATAGTAGCTGAAGCCGTGAAGACAACATTGGGTCCATCCGGAATGGACAAGATGCTTGTTACAAGCTTTGGTGATGTCGCCATTACTAACGATGGAGCAACAATAATGAAAGAGCTTGACGTGCAGCATCCAGCGGCCAAGATGCTGGTAGAAGTAGCTAAAGCTCAAGACAATGAAGTCGGCGATGGAACAACAACAGCAGTAGTTTTGGCCGGAGAATTGCTCTCAAAAGCAGAAGGTTTGGTTGATCGCAATGTACATCCCCTAATAATTATCGAAGGTTACAAGAAAGCCAGCGAAAAAGCTCAAGAAGTTCTAGACAAAATCGCTATTCCAGTTTCCATCAGTGATGACAAAACTTTGCGCGATGTTGCCATTACCTCCTTGTCGAGCAAAGGAATAAACGTCGCTCAAGCTCATTTCGCAAAAATGATTGTTGACGCAGTCAAGCAAGTGGCTGAAGAAGTTGGCGGAAAACTGAAAGCCGATATTGATCTGATCAAGATAGTCAAAAAGCACGGCAAAAGCTTGGATGAGACGGAACTCGTTAAAGGAATGGTAATTGACAAGGAAGTCGCTAGCTCGCAAATGCCAAAGTACATCGAAGGCGCAAAGATTGCATTGCTTAATGAGAAGCTGGAGATCGAGAAAACAGAGTTCGATGCGAAGATTAACATTGAGAGTCCAGAACAGATGAAGCTTTTCTTGGAAGAGGAAGAGCGCATGCTCAAGGACATGGTTAATGCAGTTACAAAGTCTGGCGCAAATGTGGTCTTCTGCGAAAAAGGCATTGACGATATGGCTTCGCACTTTTTGGCAAAAGCAGGTGTCTTAGCTGTTAAAAGCGTAAGCAGCAGTGATATGGAGAAGCTGTCTAGAGCAACAGGCGGCAAAATAATGGCAAGCGTCAAGGATCTATCTCTTGATTCCCTGGGAAAGGCTGCAAAAGTGGAAGAAGTCAAAATAGGCGATGACAAGTTGATTTACATACGAGACTGCAAGAATCCGAAAGCAGTGACAATCGTTATCAGAGGGGCTTCAAACCACGTGATCGACGAGGCTGAGCGATCCTTGCATGATGGCTTATGCGTGGTTAGAAATGCGATAGAAGACGGAAAGATAGTCGCTGGAGGCGGTGCACCGGAAGTGGAAGTAGCCAAGAACTTGAGAGGCTATGCTGTCAAAGTTGGAGGACGCGAGCAACTCGCCATTGAAGCGTTTGCGGAAGCTGTTGAAACGATTGCGTTGACACTGGCTGAGAACGCAGGACTAGACCCAATTGACATCATGGTAGCACTGAGAGCCAAGCACGAAGATCCAGATAACAAATACTTTGGAATAGACTTAACAACAGGAAAGACAACAAATATGTTAGACCTGAATGTTCTCGAACCGTTGCGGGTTAAGTTGCAAGTAATGAAATCAGCTACTGAAGCAGCGAACATGATTCTGAAAATCGACGACTTGATATCTGTAAAAGGTGGCGGAAAAGCGCCTCCCATGCCCTCAGGAATGCCCCCAGGAATGGGTGGTATGGGCGGTATGGGTGGAATGGGCGGAATGCCCTACTAAGCTACCCTTCTTTTTTTCTTTTGACCAGTTCTAAGTTACCCTGTTGCGTTTTTCGTTGTTTCGTTGTACTTTTGCTTATCAGATGCGCCACTCTCGACCTTTAGCGCGTTCTGTGGACTGGTTACTGTACTCGATTTAACATGGGCGATTGGGTTCCCATGATGTTTATAGTCTTCTAGGTTCACTAAATACCCAACTCGGTAGCGATAGAAGGAGAGCAAGTGACGGAAGATAGAGCAAGGGCGATCCTGCATGTTCTTAGGCAGACTTTTGATAGGTCCATGTGGGCTGAATCGACTCGCGATGCCTTTGAGACTCTGGTGTCAACTGTCATATCTCAAAACACTAATGACAGAAACACCGAAAGGGCTTTTGGCTGTCTCTCAAGGATGTTCATAATCAAACCAGAAATATTGGCTGAAGCAGAAATTTCTCAAATTGAAGCGTGCCTTCGTGTGGGCGGTCTTTACAGAAACAAAGCTAAGACAATAAAACATATTTCAAAAATAATCTTGGAGAAATTCCAAGGTTCCATGCAACCTGTTTTGTCGTTACCGTTCGAGGAATCAAGAAATGAGCTCATTAAGCTCCCTGGAATAGGACCAAAGACGGCTGACGTCGTATTGCTTTTTTCGGGGAAACAGCCCACAATACCCGTGGATACTCATGTAAATCGGGTTGCTAAACGATTAGGGTTTGCACCTGAGGAGGGTCGTTACGAGGATGTCCGCCAGAGTCTTCAGTCGGTCTATGAGAAGGTCTCCTATCTGGATGTGCATGTCTTGTTTATTGCTTTAGGAAGAACATACTGTAAAGCTAGGCATCCTCTTTGCGGAAAATGTCCAGTGCATATGCTCTGTCCCTCAAAAGGGCTGTGGGGTTGACTGTGATGGAACTTCCGCGAGAAGTCATGCATTATTTTCCCTATGACAGTGTGCGTCCCAGACAAGATCAGTTCATTAATACAGTCTTCGACGCTATCAGAGACCGCCGTTCAGTTCTCATTGAGGGAAGTAATGGTTTGGGCAAGACGATTTCGGCGCTTTCAGCTTGCCTACCGATCGCCGTTGAGAAAGATCTTAAGATACTGTATGTTGCACGGACTCATCGTCAACATGATAGGGTGATAGAGGAACTTGGAGCAGTCTTCAAGAAGTATTCGGTTTCAGGCATATCCCTTCGCGGACGCCACGAAATGTGCTTAAACAATACGATTTCTGGAAACGATTTCGATTCCAAATCACTGATGGAAGCGTGTGAGTTGCTGAAAGCAAAAGGTCGATGTCCATATTACAAGAAGTCAGAAGAGCGGACATACGATTATCTTCAGCTTCAGCATGAGGTTGCTGCTCGTCCCTATAAAGCATCCGAGATACAAAGAGTCTGCCGAAAGAAGGAAGTATGTCCCTACGAACTCGCCAAAGGGTCGTTATCAGACATAAAAGTTGTGGCACTCAGCTACCTCTATGTCTTCGATCCTGTGATTCGAAATGCCTTTCTCAAGAACCTCGATTCGCAGTTGCAGAAGATTATACTAATCGTGGATGAAGCACACAACTTGCCTGAAACAGCCATAGACATTTCAAGTAGCAGTCTTTCACTTTTCGTTATCAAGCAAGCAGAACTTGAAGCGAGCCGGTTTGAAAATAAGGAAATCGAGACTTTTATCGGCTTTTTCAGAAGTCAAATCGAGAAAATGACGGAAAGAATTGGCAAGGAGGAGATAATCTCTCCTGAATCCTTGATTGAAATCATTCAAAAGCAAGGTAATATAGCTAAACCCCGAGAATTTATAGAACATCTTCATGAAGTAGGCGGTTACATTAGGAAGACCTTACTTGGGGAAGGGAAAAACCCGCGTTCGTATATCCACGGAATGAGCGAATTTTTGCTTCGATGGCTTGAAACACTCGGGGATGAATCGTTCGTACACGTCGCAAGTAAACACGTAGCCCGGGACGGTGCAAAAACGGCAAGACTGGAAATAGTGGCCTTGGATCCCTCAAAGGTCACCATGCCGGTCTTCTCAAACACCTATTCCAACATAGTAATGTCTGGCACGCTTCAGCCCTTGCAAGCCTATCAGAGAATAACTGGACTTCCTGAGAATACTGTCCAGTGCATCGTGCCTTCTCCTTTCCCCAAAGAACACGTCCTATCCCTCGTCTGTCTCGGCGTAACGACAGCCATGGAAAAAAGAACAACTGATATGTACAAAATAATAGTTGAAAGAGTGGCTGAAGTCGCAGAAAATACGCCTGGAAACACCGGCATTTTCGCTGCTTCGTTTGAAGTTTTAAACTCTATGGTGGCTGAGGGATTAGAGAACTGTCTGAGCAAACCATTATTTCACGAGAAAAGAGGAATGAGTTCCAGATTGAACGAGAAAATGGTTGCTGCATTCAAAGATTGCGGGGACCACGAGGGCGCAGTCTTTCTAGGAGTTCAAGGCGGAAGAACTTCTGAAGGTGTGGACTTTCCTGGCAACCAGATGAACTCTGTAGCCATCGTGGGCGTTCCCTACGCTGAACCCACGCCAACAGTGAAAGCTCAGATAAGTTATTACGAAAAATGCTTCCCAAACTTGGGGCGGGAATATGGCTATGTTCTTCCTGCCATGAAGAAGGCCTCTCAAGCCGCTGGACGCCCTATTCGAACTTTGGAGGATCGAGGCGCCATAGTGTTTTTGGATTATCGTTTCGCCACGGGTTACTGTCGCAGCTTCTTGCCTTCATGGATAAATAATGGTCTGAAAATTCTGCCATTCAGCGACAAAATCTTGGCTCAGGAAATCCACCGTTTTTTCGATCTCTAGCTGGTTGCAATTACTTGGACGAATCTGCAAATCCTTTTTTGGATGGCGTGGGTCAAACTTGTTTTTTCCATTCAGCTGTTGGATTCATCCGTGTGTTGCCGTGAATAGACGCGCCCTGTTCTTCCCGCTATTCGTATGGCTGAGGCTATGTCTCTTAGCCCTCGTCTGTGTTTTTCGTCGTTAAGAGAACGATTTGTTCCCGCTTCGCTTACAACTGTCAAAACAACCTCTGAAGGCAGTTCCGTGTCTAGGGTCTCTAGAAGGTCTCTATATCTCGGAACCCCGTTTCCGATTGTCACTGAGAATTCAGTTGATGAGACGTCAACGCTTTTCAAGAGTTTCTTGATAGTGTCTAAGACCTCGGCGATGCTGAAGCAGTTTTTGGTTTCGCTAACCTTTCCATCTGATACTACCGCTAATCCAAACACTTCGCCTGGATCTATGCCTATGACAATTTTGTCGTAGGCCTTCTTGCCTCGGAGAATCTTCAAAATCTCATTAATCATCGTCTCCGACTCTGCATTCGGGATGAAAACTAGAGCCTTCTCATGTTCTACTAGATGCCTTTCTTCCTCGGTAGTAATGACTACTTTGACACCCGTTGGCAAAGTCTCGCCAGGTATCAGACTTAAGAAAGGAATTTCTTTTTCTTTCAACTTTTTCACTATCAAGTAGTATGCTTTGCCCCGGACTGTAACAACTGCAATCCTTTTTTTCATACAACTTTCCATTACAGATATACGTATGAAAGCAAAACAGATTATTAATTTCGCAGTTAATAATCCTTGACGTGTGTTGACCTGATGAAGAATATCTTGACAGGCTGTCGATGTCTTGACGCCAATTTAGACGGCGGCATATCTCCAGATAGCTTATTACTTGTCTACGGCGAACCAGAAACAGGTAAAACAACATTAGCCATGCAATGTGCCGTTTATTGTGCAATGCAAAATTACAAAACTCTGTTTGTGGATTGTGACAACAGCTTTGCCCCCAAACGGTTGTCGCAAGTCGCCGATGGGAAATTTGAGGATATAGCTGATCTCGTCATCCTCATGAGGCCAAACGATTTCAAGGAACAGGCAGCAGTCATAGACCGACTTGCTGAATATACGGTCAAAAACTTCGGGTTGGTTGTGTTTGACACAGTTTCTTCCTTGTACCGTGTCAAGGTGGCGGAAACTTCTGGAAAAGCTTTTGGACTTAATCGTGAATTAAACAGGCAAATGGCCATTCTAGCACAAACCGCAAAAACCCAAAAAATACCTGTGATGGTGACAAGTCAAGTAAGAAGCGTTTTTGATGACTCCTACGTTAGCGTTGCACCCGTAGCCACGAGGGTGCTGAAGTTCTGGGCTGATACGATAATCGCCTTGAAACCGACTGAAAACCCACAGGTTATCAAAGCGGTACTCGAAAAGACGCAAAGATCCTCTCCGGAGACTTTCTGCGATTTGATAATAGGCGAGACTGGAATACGGGATTACCCGTTCCACCACTGATGGGTTGATCGCTTGGAACTAGGAATCTTGGTCGTTGAAGCATTAAAATTCATATTCCCTGCGTATTGCGCAAATGCGGCACCCGTGCTTGCTGGCGGTGGGCTTTCGATGGATTTTGGAAAGAACTTTCTCGACGGGAAGCGTGTTTTTGGAAAAAACAAGACTTTCAGGGGGTTCTTTTTCGGTTTAGCGATAGGTATTTTGGTGGGAATAGTCGAGACTTTAGCTTTTGGCTATCCTATTTTTTTTGGCGCGATCTCGTCTTTGGGGGCCCTCTTGGGCGACTTAGCCGGTGCTTTCTTGAAAAGGAGGCTAGATATTGCCCCTGGAGGTTTGCTGCCTGTCGTTGATCAAATTGACTTTGTTGTCGGAGCATTGGTGTTCTCTCTGCCTTTAGCTACTTTGGTATATTGGGAGTTGGCAGTAGCGGTTTTGATAATTACTCCTCCCATTCATCTGTTTACGAACTATATGGCATATAGGCTGAAACTGAAAAACAACCCGTGGTAAAAAAAGGGCGATTAGCCTAATTTGATTTTGATTGCAGCTTCTATGAATATGTAAGCCAGAAGTAGAAGTGTTGCACCGATAACAACCATCATGTAAGCCTGACGAGGCTTGTAAGCATATTTTGTGCTTTGGTAGATCGCTAGCAAACCAGCGAAACCCATGGCATATAGCATCACCGAGATGACTGTGTCGGATATAAACTGCTGACCGAGTTCGGGGTAAAGAAAATAGAATGTCCCGCCATAATAAGCTGAAGGGAGAGGTTGTGATATGAGGGTTAACAATCCTCCTCCGAATAGAAATATGGCGTAGGCGACTACGATTGCTGTGACTGCGAATGTAGAGGGTTTCGAGGTGGATATTCTTCGGAACCATCTGCTCATTGAAAAGGATGCAGAAGAAGTGCTTTTCTTAATCTTCTTTGACATTTCTTGTTCCCTCATCATCGATTAGATACTTTGCTACTTCTTTAGCCCATTCTCCTGTTAATGAATTTTTCCTAATCTCGTTTAAGTATTCTATCCAAGAGAGCCCTATAGCTTTCTTCCACGCCTCATAATTCTCCGTTACGTTCTTGTATGCTTTCATGTGTAGGAAACAGAAAGCCGTTCCATCGGTTTCTCTATTGCACACTTTGCATTTCAATGTTATCCCGGCTTTTTTTTGATGGGCATTCAGGATTTAAGCACAAATTCCAGAGGTGTCTCTTTTTCGACCAGACGCGCACAATTGGCCATCCGCAACTTCTACATATCTTTCCTGATGGTTTGACCGTTCCGCTCTGTGGAAGAGGAAAAGCAGCTTTGCAGGTATTCTCAAAATAATTTGTGCAACCGACAAAGCGTTTGCCTGTTTTCTTGGAACACAGGATAACGAGTTTCCCGTCTTGACACTTAGGGCAGGTGCCGACTGTTCTTTCTTCCAGCTTTGCCTTTCTTATCGCTTGGCTTAAGCCAAAACCTATCGCTTTTTCATTTTCTTTTAGCTTTGTTGTCACTTGTTCTAGGACGTGTATCGCATCCTTCAAGGTATTTTCTCTTGTTTCTTTTGCCTGTTGGATCTCGTACATTCTCTCTTCAAGGTTACGAGTTAACTCTATGGATGAGATAGGTGCACAGTGTTTCGTCAGAATTTCGGCGACTTCAAAGCCTATGTCTGTCACTGCAATGCTTTCTTCGCGTATGTATTTCCTTTCGTATAGAGTTTGTACTATTCCTGCTCTCGTCGCTTTAGTTCCGATTTTTCCTGCTTCCATTTTTCTGAGAAGACTTGCAGGGTTATATCTTGAGACTGGTGTAGTGTACATTCTCTGAAGCAAGACTTTTTTGAAACCCACTTTCTGTCCTTCCTTGATAGGTGGTAAAGAAACATCTTGCTGATGTACGTACGGTTCGTAGAAATAGAA